>NZ_NHSG01000302.1:0-3790 GCF_020024005.1 Streptomyces purpurogeneiscleroticus | reverse complement strand
GCTCAAGGTGACGGCCCCCGCCCCGCAGGCCGAGCGCGACCAGTTCGGCCTGCGGGGCGGGGGCCGTCACCTTGAGCAGCGCGTGGCCGTCGGCCGAGCGCACGGGGCGGAAGAGGGCGCCGCTGCCGGGGTCGGGGGAGTGCGGGAGGGTCGGCCCGCCGGCGGTGCGGGGCGGCGCCGCGCCGAGGCCGGCCACGATCTCCCGGCCCGCCGTGTCCGTCACGGCCAGCGACAGCCGCCAGATGCCGGGGCCCAGTGCGAGGGCGCCGGGCTCGGCGTACTCGGCGGGCTCGTCGTGCGGGGCGAAGTGCAGCGGGACCGTGGCGGTGAGCAGCAGGGTGCCGTCGGGCTGCGGCTCGGGCGTCAGCGGGGCGGTCCGCCGGTGGCCGCGGTGGTCCAGATGGAGCAGTGCGGTGCCGATCCCGTGGGCGCGGCGGGGGTAACGCACCGCCACGTTCAGGGTGCGGCCGCCCAGTACGGAGAGGTGGACGGGGCGCAGGACGGGCCGCGGGCGCAGCCGTGCGGCGAGCACCGGGACGGTGTCGACGCTCTCGATGCGGCGGCGTACGCCGGCCGCCGCGCGGCGGGCGCGACGGCCGGCTTTCACCGCTCGCGACAGCAGGGCCTGATCCATGGCGGCCGGTGCTCCCTTCCGTGGGACGCGGGGCGGCGCCCGCTGGGCACGTGGCAGGGCATCCTTCTTGTCCCCTGGCGAGTCATCCCTTACGTGAGCCTCCCCCGTGGGCGTGTGAACACCCGCGGGGTCCGGATGCGCAGGGGATGTGTACCCGGACGTACGGCGTCATAGTTGCATCAAACGCCCATAGGGGTAAATGACCGGACCGCGGGGAGAGGCGAAGGGGGAGACCGGAGTGAGTGCACAGATGGGACAGCGGACCGCCGAGCCACGCCGCCGGCCCGTACGGCATCCGGGTGCCCGCCGCGCCGCGGGGACGGTGCGGCGGATCAACCCGGAGGCGTCGACCCTGGTGTCGGTCTACCGCAAGGCGGTACCGGAACACCTGCGGCGGGCCATCGCGACCCGCAGCACCCCGGAGCTGCGCCGCCGCATCAAGCAGCAGGTCAGCTGGCTGGCGACGGCCCGGCACCTGGACGGCCTGCGCACCCGGGGCGTGGCGCTGTGCCACCGCGCCCTCGCCGCCGGGCCCGGCCGGGCCGTCACGATGGCCGACGGGCACCCGCGCATCGCCCTCGTGCAGCACGATCTTTCACCCGCCCGGGCGCGCCGCGACAACCTCGTCACCGTCACCGAGACCCTGGAGCAGGCCGGCGTCGGCCACTTCTGCGTACGCGGCAAGGAGCGCGGCCGGGGCGTGGTCGCGGTGGCCGTGGAGGACGGGCCGCGCGCGCTCGCCGCGCTGGCCGCCCGGTGCCGCGCGCTGCCCGGCTACGTCTCCCTGCTGGCCCCGGGCAACGAGGTCCGGCACACCGCGCCCGGCTACGACTCCGGGGGCTGGCACCGGGCCGCGCGGGCCGGGCTGTTCCGCGTCACCTGGTTCCGTACCGACCCCGGCCGCTCGCTCGTGCTGGACGAGGCGTACGGCTGCGACGTGGAGTTCTGGCCGCGCGAGGAGGACCGGCTGATCGCCCCGCGGCGGAACGCCGTCACCGAGTGGGTGCCGGCGGAAGGGCGCCGGATCAGCGTCCCCGCCGCGCTCTTCACCTGCCCCAACGGGGCGGGCGACGACCGCGCCCCCCGGGTGGCCACCTACCGCGACTTCACCGTCCCGCTGCCCGGCGACATCACCTTCCCCATCGACGTCGTCTACACCTGGGTGGACGGCGCCGACCCGGCCTGGCTGGAGCGCCGCGCCAAGTGCACCGGGCAGGCGTACCACGACGAGGCGGCCAACGCGGCGCGCTACGCCAACCGCGACGAGCTGCGCTATTCGCTGCGCTCGCTGGACATGTACGCGCCCTGGGTGCGCGACATCTACCTCGTCACCGACGACCAGGTACCGCCCTGGCTGAACACCGCGCACCCGCGCGTGAAGGTCGTCAGCCACCGCGAGATATTCACCGACGCGAGTGCGCTGCCGACGTTCAACTCGCACGCCATCGAGAGCCAGCTGCACCACATCGAGGGCCTCTCGGAGCACTTCCTCTACTTCAACGACGACGTCTTCCTCGGCCGGGAGGCGTCACCGCACGACTTCTTCCTGGCCAACGGGCTGACGAAGTACTTCCCCTCGCCCGCGCTGGTACCGCTAGGCCCGCCCGGCGACGACGACGTCCCGGTGTCCGTCGCGGGCAAGAACAACCGCGCGCTCATCGAGGCCCGCTTCGGCACCACACCGGTGCAGAAGATGAAGCACGTCCCGCACGCCCTGCGGCGCAGCGTGCTCACGGAGATAGAGCGGGAGTTCACCGCCGAGCACCGGGCCACCGCCTCGCACCGCTTCCGCAGCATCGACGACATCTCCATCCCGTCCTCGCTGCACCACTACTACGCCTTCCACACCGGCCGCGCGCTGCCCGCCGACATCGCCTACTCCTACCTCGACCTCTCCCGGCCCAACGCCGCCGACCGCCTGGACCGGCTGCTCGCCCGCCGCGACCGGGACGTCTTCTGCCTCAACGACACCCAGTCGGAGGAGACCGACCTGGCGGACCAGCTGGCGCTGCTCCGGCCGTTCCTGGAGGCGTACTTCCCGCTGCCGAGCCCGTACGAGCTGCCGGAGCCATGAGCCGGCCGGGTGTCGCCGACTTCGAGGAGGAGCGGCCGCCGTCCGCGGTGCCGGTCGGCCGCGCGCCGCTGACCGCGCGCGGCGGCCCGCTGGCGCGGCGCCGCGCCACCCTCGTCGCGGTGCTCGTCCCGTGCGTCGTCATGCTCGCGCTGGGCCTGTGGGGGCTGGACCGCGGCACGCTGTGGCGGGACGAGGCGGCCACCGCGCAGGTCGCGGGCCGCTCGCTGCCGCAGCTGTGGCAGCTGCTCGGCACCGCCGACGCGGTGCACGGCCTGTACTACGCCCTGATGCACGGCGTCCGCGCACTGCTGGGCGGCGGCGAGACGGCGCTGCGGCTGCCGTCCGTGCTCGGCGCGACGGCCGCGGCCGGGCTGGTGGCGCTGACCGGCAGCCGGTTGGCCGCGCCGCGCGTCGGCCTGTGGGCCGGGCTGCTCTTCGCCGCCTTCCCCACGGTGAGCCACTACGCGCAGGAGGCCCGCTCCTACGCGCTGGTCATGGCCGGCGCCGCGCTGTCCACGCTGCTGCTGACGAGCGCCGTACGGCACGGCCGGGCGCGGAACTGGACGGCGTACGCGGCGGTCACGGCGCTCACCGCGCTGCTCCACGAGTGCGCCGTGCTGGTGCTCGCCGCGCACGCGCTGACGCTGCTGGTCTCGCGGGTGCCGCGCGCGGTGTGGTGGCGCTGGGCGGCCGCGGCCTGCGCGGTGGCCCTCGCGCTGCTGCCGCTCGTGGCGCTGTCCCGTGGCCAGAGCCACCAGTTGAACTGGCTGTACCCGCCGGGGCTGCGCGCCGCCTGGCTGCTGCTGCGCTCCTTCGCCGGGCCGTCGGTGCCGGTCGTCGTGGTGGTGTGTCTCCTGCTGGCGGTGGCCGCACGGCGTCCGCTGCCGCGCCGCGGCCCGCTCGGCCTGTCCGCCGTCGCGCTGCCGCTCGCCCTGCTGCCGCCCGCCCTGCTCTTCGTGGCCTCCCAGTGGTACCCGGCCTTCCTCGACCGCTATCTGCTCTTCTCGCTGCCGGGGGCGGCGCTGGCCGCGGCGGCCGGGGCCGAGCGGCTGGTGGTCGCGGCGGCCGTACGGCGGTCCCGG
>NZ_NHSG01000301.1:0-29632 GCF_020024005.1 Streptomyces purpurogeneiscleroticus | reverse complement strand
CTCGGGGGCGTCGGGGCGGGGCGGGGGTACGGCACTCACACGTACCACTATCGCGTACGTTGCCGGGCGCGTGTCTGTTCGGGGGTACCGACGGCCTTCGGCCGCGGTGTCCTCAAGCTCCCCCAGCTACCGCTGGGAGGTGCCCCCAGACGGGCTTATTCGAGGTTGTTCGCCGTGTGCACGGCCCTCAGTACCGCCGCCGCCTTGTTGCGGCATTCGGCGTCCTCCGCCTCCGGGTCGGAGTCGGCGACGATGCCCGCGCCTGCCTGGACGTATGCCGTGCCGTCGCGGAGCAGCGCGGTGCGGATGGCGATCGCGGTGTCGGAGTCGCCGGCGAAGTCCAGGTAGCCCACGCAGCCCCCGTAGACGCCGCGCCGGGTCGGCTCCAGCTCCTCGATGATCTGCAGGGCGCGCGGCTTCGGGGCGCCGGAGAGCGTGCCGGCGGGGAAGCAGGCGGTGAGCACGTCGAAGGCGGTGCGGCCCTCGGCGACCTTGCCGGTGACCGTGGACACGATGTGCATGACATGGCTGTAGCGCTCGATGGACATGAAGTCCACGACCTCGACGCTGCCGGGCTCGCAGACCCGGCCCAGGTCGTTGCGGCCCAGGTCGACGAGCATCAGGTGCTCGGCGCGCTCCTTGGGGTCGGCGATCAGCTCGTCGGCGAGGGCCTGGTCCAGCTGCGGGGTGCCGCCGCGCGGCCGGGTGCCGGCGATCGGGTGCACCATGGCCTGCCCGTCCTCGACCTTGACCAGCGCCTCCGGGCTGGAACCCACGACGTCGACGCCGCCCTCGAAGCGGAAGAGGTACATGTACGGGCTGGGGTTCGTGGCCCGCAGCACCCGGTAGACGTCCAGCGCGGAGGCCGTGCACGGCGTCTCGAAGCGCTGCGAGGGCACGACCTGGAACGCCTCGCCGGCCCGGATGCGCTCCTTGATGTCCTCGACCGCGTCCTTGAAGGCTTCCGCGCCCCACTTGGCGGTGTACTCGGGCAGCTCGGAGGCCGGGAGGGAGGCGGCGTTCGACGGGGCCGGGCGGCTCAGGTCGTACGCCATGGTGTCCAGCCGGGCCACCGCGTCCGCGTACGCCTCGTCGACCCCGGTGTCCAGGTCGTTGTGGTTGATCGCGTTGGCGATCAGCAGGACCGTGCCGTTCCAGTGGTCCAGTACGGCCAGGTCCGAGGTGAGCAGCATGGTCAGCTCGGGCAGCCGGAGCTCGTCCTCGGTGGAGTCGCCGATCTTTTCGAGGCGGCGGACGATGTCGTAGCCGAGGTAGCCGACCATGCCGCCGGTGAAGGGCGGCAGGCCCTGGCCCTCGATGAGGTCGCGCGGGGTGTGCAGCGTCTCGATGGTCTCGCGCAGGGCGGCGAGCGGGTCGCCGCCGGTGGGCACGCCGACCGGCGGGGTGCCGAGCCAGTGGGCCTGCCCGTCGCGGGCGGTGAGGGTCGCGGCGCTGCGGACGCCGATGAAGGAGTACCGGGACCAGCTGCGGCCGTTCTCCGCGGACTCCAGGAGGAAGGTGCCGGGGCGCTCGGCCGCGAGCTTGCGGTACAGGCCCACCGGGGTGTCGCCGTCGGCGAGAAGCCGTCGGGTGACCGGGATGACCCGGCGGTCCTTCGCGAGGGTGCGGAAGTTTTCGAGGTCCGGAGTCGCGGTGCCGGTGGTTCCCGTGGTCATGTCAGCGGATCCTAGTAGCGATCAGTGGCCGACGCGGGTTCCGTCCGCGTACTGATCGCTGATCGGCTCCGATCGGGCGCCGTCCCGGAGGTGGTCAGTCCTGGGCGAGCAGCACGTCCTCGTCGAAGCAGGTCCGGGCGCCGGTGTGGCAGGCCGCGCCGACCTGGTCGACCTTGACCAGCACGGTGTCCGCGTCGCAGTCCAGCGCGACGGACTTCACGTGCTGGACGTGCCCGGAGGTGTCGCCCTTGACCCAGTACTCCTGGCGGCTGCGGCTCCAGTACGTGCAGCGCCCGGTGGTCAGCGTGCGGTGCAGCGCCTCGTCGTCCATCCACCCGAGCATCAGCACCTCACCGGTGTCGTACTGCTGCGCGATGGCCGGGACCAGGCCGTCGGGGGTGCGCTTGAGCCGGGCGGCGATGGCCGGATCCAGGCCGGTGCCGGCGGGGGGCGGGGTGGCGGGGCTGCTGCTCATGCCCTCCATTGTGCCGTGCGGCATCATGCGGACATGAACGACCAGTACCCGCCCCCGGACGACGACAGGGTGGCCAAGGTGGCCACGATCGTGGTGTGCGCGGTCTTCGCGGCGGCCGTTCTGGTGCTGACGGTGATCCTCGTACACGGGTGACGCGGGGTGCGGAAGGGACCGTGCCCCGTGATGGCACGGGCGGCGGGGCCCGCCGTAGGGTGAGGCCATGTCGACCCATGCCAAGCGTGAACGACTTCTTCTCGCCGATCTGTTGGAGAGCGCCGGTCCCGACGCGCCGACGCTGTGCGAGGGCTGGACCACCCGTGACCTGGCCGCCCATGTGGTGGTGCGCGAGCGGCGCGCGGACGCGGCCGGCGGCCTGCTGATCAAGCCGCTGGCGTCCCGGCTGCGGCGGGTGCAGGGCGAGTACGCCGCCAAGCCATACGAAGAGCTGATCCGGCTGATCAGGACCGGTCCGCCGCGGCTGTCGCCGTACGCCCTGAAGCAGATAGACGAGGCGGCGAACACGGTGGAGTTCTTCGTGCACACGGAGGACGTGCGGCGGGCCCAGCCGGACTGGACGCCCCGCGAGGTGAGCTCCGTGCTCGCCGACGCCCTGTGGACCCGCATCGAGCGGATGGCCCGGGTGCTGGGGCGGAAGGCCCCGGTGGGCGTGGTGCTGCGGCGCCCGGACGGGCAGACCGCGGTGGCGCACCGCGGCACGCCGGTCGTCACGGTCACCGGCGAGCCGGGCGAGCTGACGCTGTTCCTGTACGGGCGGCAGGGCACCGCCGACGTCAAGCTGGACGGCGACAAGGAAGCGGTGGCCCGGCTGCAGGAGGCCAAGCTGGGGCTGTAGCCCCGGCCGGATCCGTACCGGGGCCGTCTCCTCTCCCACGCTCCCTAGTCGGCGGCCGGCGGGCCACCGGTGCGCCGCGGCCGTGGTCCGAAGAGCGCCCGGCCCACCCGGATCACCGTCGCGCCCTCCGCCACCGCGGCCTCGAAGTCGGCGCTCATGCCCATGCTGAGCTGGGTCAGGCCGTGCGCCGCGGCGAGCGAGCGCAGCAGCCGGAAGTGCGGGCGCGGGTTCCGGCCGTACGGCGGCAGGCACATCAGGCCGACGACGGGCAGCCCGCACACGTCCCGGCACTCCTTGAGGAAGGCGTCGGCGGCCTCCAGCGGTATGCCGCTCTTGTGCGGCTCGTCGGCGGTGTTGACCTGGACGAAGCAGTCGGGCCTGCGCCCGGTGCGGGCCATGGCGGCGGCGAGCGCCGCGGCCAGCCGCGGGCGGTCCACGCTGTGCAGGACGTCGAAGCCCGTGACGGCCGCCGCGGCCTTCTTGGTCTGCAGCGAGCCGACGAGGTGCAGCCGGACGTCCGGGTAACGGGCGCGCAGCGGCGGCCATTTGGCGCGGGCCTCCTGGACCCGGCTCTCCGCGAAGTCGCGCTGCCCCGCGTCGAGCGCGGCGGCGACGAGTTCGCGCGGGTGGTACTTGCTGACCGCGACGAGCTTCACCGATCCGGGCTCGCGGCCGGCGCGCCGGCAGGCTTCGTCGAGGCGGCGGGTGAGCACGTCGAGGCGCGCGGCGGGGTCCGGGGCCGGTCCCGGGTCGGGGCGGTGGCTGTCCGGGAGGCCGCCGTCGGGGGCGGTGCGGTCGGGCACATTGCGGTCGTCGGCCATGGCGGTCACTCCGCCCGTTCCGGTTCGTCGAGCATGAAGGCGAAGACCCGGTCCTTGTGACTGCCGGTGGGATAACGGAACCCGCACTCGGCGAATAGCCGCGCGGCCCCCGGCTCGGCAGTACTGCGGAGTTCGTACAATTCCGTGTGCCCGATTTCGGCACCGTGCACTGATGCACTCACGTGCGGTTCCCCCGAACCCGTGCTGGACAGCGTGCTGGAATGAGTGAAGAAGAAATGTCCGGCCGCGTCATATGACGATCCGGACCGCTTCAGGACATGACGACGGCGATCCGGATGACGGACTCGACCATTCGGCCGGTGGCTTCCGCGAGGGCTTCCGGGCGCAGCGCGGGCGATTGGTCCGTGAATTCGTTCACGGTGGCCGGATGGCGTCCCGACTTTACTGTGGGCGCGCCCGCGTAGACCTCTTCGAGCAGCATGGCGATGTTCTCCCCCGTTGCTTCCCCCGATTGCCGGCCGCATGGTGCCGGACGGCAAGTGAGGCATTGGTACCGCGCTGTCCCGCCGATAAGCAATGGTGTGCCGGAATTGTGCGTGGAAAACGCCGGTCGCACTGCGCGCGGATATTCCCCGCGCGCCGCGCGGCCGCCCGCCACCAGGCAGGGCCGCGCTTACCGCCGTACGGCAATATCGCGTCGTACTGGCCGGAAACCGCCTCCGCGCTGCCGTGGCCGCCGGGACGGAGCTAACCGTCGACGGTGCCGGGCGCCAGGTGGCGTACGAGGATGCGCTGCAGCTCGCGGGCCGCGCGGGGCGGTGAGACGTCCGCGCGGTGCGCGACGGAGATGTTGCGGTGCAGGCCCGGCGCGGCGAACGGGGTGGCGCGCAGCCCGGCCCGCGCGGCGACCATGCTGGGCACGACGGCGCTGCCGAGCCCCGCCCGTACGAAGCCGAGGACCGCGTCCATCTCGCCGCCCTCGACGGTGAAGACCGGCTCGAAGCCGGCCGCGCGGCACGCGGCCACGGTGAATTCCCGCAGGTCGTAGCCGCGCCGGAACATCACCAGCGGATGGTCGCGCAGATCGTCCACGCGGAGGTACTTGCGGCGCACGGGCGGCGGCGCGTCCGGGGCCGAAACCACGACCAGTTCCTCGCGGAGCAGCTCGGCGGTGGTCAGCGCGGGGGCCTGCACGGGCAGCGGGGTGATGACCAGGGCGAGATCCAGGTCGCCCGCGGCCAGTACCCGCACCAGGTCCTGCGAGCCGCTCTCGCGCACCTGGAGGTCGACGCCCGGGTAGCGGTCGTGGAAGACACGCAGCACGTCGGGCACGACCGAGGCGCAGAGGCTGGGCGGGGCGCCGAGCCGCAGCCGTCCGCGGCGCAGCCCGGCGACCTCCTGGACCTCGCGCCGCGCGGTGTCCGCGTCGGCGAGGATGCGGCGCGCGAACGGCAGCAGCGTCTCGCCCGCGTCGGTGAGCGTGATGTGGCCGCGCGCCCGGTGGAACAGCTCGGCGCCCAGCTCCCGCTCCAGAGAGCGGATCTGCTGGGAGAGCGAGGGCTGCGCGACGTGTTCCTGCTCGGCCGCGCGCGTGAAGTGCCGGGTGTCGGCGACGGCCACGAAATACCGGAGCTGCTGCAGCTGCATGCGGCCACGATAGTGCGTCGATAGCGAATGCCTATGGAGATGAGCTCCACCATGTCTTGGACTGATGGCCAGGGGCCTCCATACCGTCGTGCCCATGGCAGTGGACACCCGGACGGACCGACGGCCGTCCTCCTACGCGGGCATCCTGTGGCACTCGACCGTCGGCAAGAAGACGGCGATGGCCGTCAGCGGCATCGTGATGCTGCTGTACTTGGTCGCCCACATGCTGGGCAACCTCAAGATCTTCTTCGGAGCCGCCGAGTTCGACGGTTACGCCCACTGGCTGCGCACCATCGGCGAGCCCTTCCTGCACCACGAGTGGTTCCTGTGGATCGCCCGCGTCGTGCTGGTCGCCGCGGTCGTCGTGCACGCGGTCGCCGCGTACCAGCTGTCCCGCCGCGACATCGCCGCGCGCCCCACGAAGTATGCGCACAAGAAGAAGCGCGCCAGCTACGCCACCCGCACCATGCGCTGGGGCGGGATCATCCTCGGCCTCTTCATCGTCTGGCACATCCTGGACCTGACGACCCTGACGGTGAACCCGCGCGCCGAAGCCGGACACCCGTACGCCAATGTCGTCGCCACCTTCTCCACCTGGTACGGCAACGTCATCTACATCGTCGCGATGCTCGCGCTCGGCCTGCACATCCGGCACGGCTTCTGGAGCGCCGCGCAGACCCTCGGCGCCAACCGTCCGGGGCGCGACCGCACCCTCAAGGCCATCGCCAACCTCCTGGCCCTGGTCCTCACCCTCGGCTTCATCGCCGTCCCTGTCTCCGTGATGACCGGAGTTGTGAGCTGACATGAGCACCTACAGCGAGTACCGGACCGGCGAGCCCGTCGCCGACACCAAGGCCCCGGACGGCCCGATCAACGAGCGCTGGGACCGCCGCCGCTTCGAGGCGAAGCTGGTCAACCCCGCGAACCGGCGCAAGCACACCGTCATCGTCGTGGGCACCGGGCTGGCCGGCGGGGCGGCCGGCGCCACGCTGGCCGAACAGGGCTACCACGTAGTCCAGTTCTGCTACCAGGACTCGCCGCGCCGCGCCCACTCCATCGCCGCCCAGGGCGGCATCAACGCGGCCAAGAACTACCGCAACGACGGCGACTCGATCCACCGCCTCTTCTACGACACGGTCAAGGGCGGCGACTTCCGGGCGCGCGAGTCCAACGTGCACCGGCTCGCCCAGATCTCCGTGGAGATCATCGACCAGTGCGTGGCCCAGGGCGTGCCCTTCGCCCGCGAGTACGGCGGTCTGCTCGACACCCGCTCCTTCGGCGGCGTCCAGGTCTCCCGTACCTTCTACGCCCGCGGCCAGACGGGCCAGCAGCTGCTGCTCGGCGCGTACCAGGCGCTGTCCCGGCAGATCGCGGCCGGCACGGTCGAGATGCACCCGCGCACCGAGATGCTGGACCTGATCGTGGTCGACGGGCGGGCCCGCGGCATCGTCGCCCGCGACCTGCTCACCGGCCGCATCGACACCTACTTCGCGGACGCGGTGGTGCTGGCGAGCGGCGGCTACGGCAACGTCTTCTACCTCTCCACCAACGCCAAGAACTCCAACGCCACGGCGATCTGGCGGGCCCACCGGCGCGGCGCGTACTTCGCCAACCCCTGCTTCACCCAGATCCACCCCACCTGCATCCCGCGCTCCGGCGACCACCAGTCCAAGCTGACGCTGATGAGCGAGTCGCTGCGCAACGACGGCCGCATCTGGGTGCCCAAGGCGAAGGGCGACAACCGCCCGCCGGCCGAGATCCCCGAGGACGAGCGCGACTACTACCTGGAGCGCATCTACCCGGCCTTCGGCAACCTCGTCCCCCGCGACATCGCTTCCCGCGCCGCGAAGAACGTCTGCGACGAGGGCCGCGGCGTCGGCCCCGGCGGCCAGGGCGTCTACCTGGACTTCGCGGACGCCATCGCCCGGATGGGCCGCAAGGCGGTCGAGGAGAAGTACGGCAACCTCTTCGACATGTACGCGCGCATCACGGCGGAGGACCCGTACACGACGCCCATGCGCATCTACCCGGCCATCCACTACACGATGGGCGGCCTCTGGGTCGACTACGACCTCCAGACCACCGTGCCCGGCCTCTTCGCCATCGGCGAGGCCAACTTCTCCGACCACGGCGCGAACCGCCTCGGTGCCTCCGCCCTCATGCAGGGCCTGTCCGACGGCTACTTCGTCCTGCCGGCCACCATCAACGACTACCTGGCCCGGCACCCCCACGACGAGGTACCCGACGACCACCCGGCCGTCGTCGAAGCGGTCACCTCCGTCACCGACCGCCTCTACCGCCTCCTCTCCAACAACGGCGACCGCACCCCGGACTCCTTCCACCGCGAGCTGGGCGAGCTGCTGTGGGAGGAATGCGGCATGGCCCGCACGGAGAGCGGCCTGCGCAAGGCCCTGGACCGCATCCCCGAACTCCGCGAGGAGTTCTGGCGCCGCATCAAGGTCCCGGGCTCCGGCCAGGACCTCAACCAGTCCCTGGAGAAGGCCAACCGGATCGCCGACTACTTCGAACTCGCCGAGCTGATGTGCCTGGACGCCCTGCACCGCTCCGAGTCCTGCGGCGGCCACTTCCGCGAGGAGAGCCAGACCCCGGGCGGCGAGGCGGAACGCCGGGACGAGGAGTTCTCCTACGCGGCGGCGTGGGAGTTCACCGGTACCGGCGAGGCGCCCGTGCTGCACAAGGAGCAGCTCGACTTCGAGTACGTCCACCCCACTCAGCGGAGCTACGCGTGAACCTCACCCTGCGCATCTGGCGCCAGTCCGGCCCCGATTCCGCGGGCCGTATGACCGAGTACGACGTGCGGGACATCTCCCCCGAGATGTCCTTCCTCGAAATGCTCGACACCCTCAACGAAGAGCTGATCCTGCGCGGTGAGGAGCCGGTCGCCTTCGACCACGACTGCCGCGAGGGGATCTGCGGCGCGTGCGGCATGGTCATCAACGGCGAGGCGCACGGCCCGGAGCGGACCACCACCTGCCAGCTGCACATGCGGCACTTCGACGACGGCGACACGATCGACATCGAGCCGTGGCGCGCCTCGGCGTTCCCCGTCGTCAAGGACCTGGTCGTGGACCGTACGGCGTTCGACCGGATCATCGGGTCCGGCGGCTACATCACGGCCCCGACGGGCAGCGCGCCCGAGGCGCACGCCACGCCGGTGCCGAAGCCGGCCGCCGACACCGCGTTCGAGCACGCGGAGTGCATCGGCTGCGGCGCGTGCGTCGCGGCCTGCCCGAACGGCTCGGCCATGCTCTTCACCTCCGCCAAGGTCGTCCACCTCAACTCCCTGCCGCAGGGCGCCCCGGAGCGCGAGTCCCGGGTCCTGGACATGGTCGGGCAGATGGACGACGAGGGCTTCGGCGGCTGCACGAACACGGGCGAGTGCGCGACGGCCTGCCCGAAGGGCATCCCGCTGTTCAGCATCACCAAGATGAACCGCGAGTTCGTCCGCGCGGCACGCAAGGCGTGACCGCGTGAGGTGACACAGACCGGCGCCGCGGCAGCAACCGACGCTCCGCAGCCGCGGCGCCCTCAGACCGCGGCGGTCCCGATGAGACCCTCCCGTGTCACGAGGCGGGCGAGTTCTTCCTCGCCCATCGCGTCCGTGCCATCGGGCCGCCGCGGCAGCACCATGTAGCGGCTCTCCGCGCTGGAGTCCCATACGGTGACCGTGACGCCGTCGGGCAGTTCGAGCCCGAACTCCGCCAGGACGGACCGCGGATCGCGGACCACCCGCGACCGATACGCCTCGCTCTTGTACCAGGACGGGGACGGCCCCAGCAGCCCGATCGGGTAGCACGAACACAGCGTGCAGACGAGGACGTGGTGTTCCGTCCGGGTGTTCTCGACGACCTTGAGACGCTGCTCCTGGAGGCCGCCGGCCATCGACAGGCCGAGCTCCGGCAGCGCCGCATTGGCGTCCGCCAGCAGTCGCTCCCTGAAGCCGGCGTCCGTCCAGGCGCGGGCCACCACCCGCGCGCCGTTGACCGGCGACGCGCCGTTCAGCAGCTTCGTCAGGATCGCGTCGAGCTGGTCGTCGCCGACCACCCCGGCCGCCACCAGCCGCTCCTCCAGGCGGCGCACCCGCACCGCCACCGTGCTGCTCGCATGTTCCCCGCTCATGCCCGCTCCTCCGCTGCCTGCTCCAGGTACGACTCCCAGAGATCCACCGTGACCTCGTGCGTGCCCTCGCCCCACAGCTCCCGGGCCGGGAAGGCGACGGTGTAGACGGTCTCCACGCGCGGGTCGGCGATCCCGGCGGCCCGGTCGTCGGCGAGCGGCCACTGCCCCTGGGCCTCCACGATCCGCCCGGTGTGCCCGCGCACGTACCGCGGGGCCCGCGTGTGCCCGTCCGGGTCGACGGTCCGTACCCGTACCCGCTGCCCGGCCGCGAAGGCCGCCGCCTCAGGCATCGCCGAGCACCTTCCGCTCCGCGACCAGCGTCTCGATGGCGTGCAGCCACCGCTCGTAGTACGAAGCCGCCAGATACTCGGCGGGCGCCATCCGCTCCACGGCGTCCCGGAACTCGTCCAGCGTGTAGACCCCGCCGCGCACCAGCGCCATGTTCAGCGCGTACACCCGCGCTTCCCAGTCCGCGTGGAACGGCGGCTCGTCCGCCTCGATCCGCAGCGCGCCGAATCCGGTCTGCCCGCCCACGTCGTTGACTCGACTCATGCGCCGAGCCTACGGCGGTGGCACGCCGCTGACCAGGAGGTATACCGGCCGCGTCAGCGGACCGGGTGCCCCGTTTCGCGGAGGGTGTTCTTGACCTCGCCGATGCGCAGGTCGCCGAAGTGGAAGACGGAGGCGGCGAGGACGGCGTCGGCGCCGGCGTCGATGGCCGGGGGGAAGTCGGTGAGCTTGCCGGCGCCGCCGGAGGCGATGACCGGGATGGTGACGTGCTTGCGCACGGCGGCGATCATCTCGGTGTCGTAACCGTCCTTGGTGCCGTCGGCGTCCATGGAGTTCAGCAGGATCTCGCCGGCGCCGAGCTCGGCGGCGCGGTGGGCCCACTCGACGGCGTCGATGCCGGTGCCGCGGCGGCCGCCGTGGGTGGTGACCTCGAAGGACCCGGATTCGGTACGGCGCGCGTCGACCGAGAGGACCAGGACCTGGCGGCCGAAGCGTTCGGCGATCTCGCGGATCAGCTCGGGACGGGCGATCGCGGCGGTGTTGACGCCGACCTTGTCCGCGCCCGCGCGCAGCAGCTTGTCGACGTCCTCGGGCGTGCGGACGCCGCCGCCCACGGTGAGCGGGATGAAGACCTGCTCGGCGGTGCGGCGGACCACGTCGTAGGTGGTCTCGCGGTTGCCGGACGAGGCGGTGATGTCGAGGAAGGTCAGCTCGTCGGCGCCCTCCTCGCCGTAGATCTTGGCCATCTCGACGGGGTCGCCGGCGTCGCGGAGGTTCTGGAAGTTGACGCCCTTGACGACCCGGCCGTTGTCGACGTCCAGGCAGGGGATGACTCGGACCGCCAGGGTCATGTCTGTTCAGACCTCTCTGAAAGCTTCTAGTTCTACTTGGACCAGGATGCGGGGGTCGACGAAGCCCGAGACCACGACGACGGTCGTGGCCGGGCGGATCGCGCCGAAGAGCTCCTGGTGGGCGCGGGCCGCCTCGTCGATGTCGCGGGTGTGGGCGAGGTAGACGCGGGTGCGGACGACCGCGTCCGCGTCCAGGCCGAACTCCGTGAGGGCGTCGAGTGCCCTGGTGAAGGCGACCCGTGTCTGTTCGTACGGATCGCCCTCGCCGTACAGGACCGTGCCGTTGAACGGCGTCGTGCCCGCGACCTGGACACGGTCACCGGCCGCGACGGCGCGCGCCGCCCCGAACGCCTCTTCCCAGGGTCCTTCACCAGGCACGCGCCGTACGTCGGTCATCGGTCCATCTCCCTGCTAGCGGGTGGCCTCCAGGGCCTCTTCCAGGGTGAACGCCTTGGCGTACAGCGCCTTGCCGACGATCGCGCCCTCCACACCTTCGGGCACCAGCGTCGCGATGGCGCGCAGGTCGTCGAGGGAGGAGACGCCGCCGGAGGCGACGACGGGCCGGTCGGTCGCGGCGCAGACGTTCTTCAGCAGCTCCAGGTTGGGGCCCTGCAGCGTGCCGTCCTTGTTGATGTCGGTGACGACGTACCGGGCGCAGCCCTCGGCGTCCAGCCGGGCCAGCGTCTCGTACAGGTCGCCGCCGTCGCGGGTCCAGCCGCGGCCGCGCAGCGTCGTGCCGCGCACGTCCAGGCCCACCGCGATCTTGTCACCGTGCTCGGCGATGATCTTGGCGACCCACTCGGGGTTCTCCAGGGCCGCGGTGCCGATGTTGACGCGCGCGCAGCCGGTGGCGAGCGCCGCGGCCAGCGAGTCGTCGTCGCGGATGCCGCCGGACAGTTCGACCTTGATGTCCATGGAGCGGGCGACCTCGGCGATCTGCGCGCGGTTGTCGCCGGTGCCGAAGGCGGCGTCCAGGTCGACCAGGTGCAGCCACTCGGCGCCCGACTGCTGCCAGGCCAGGGCGGCCTGGAGCGGGTCGCCGTAGGAGGTCTCGGAGCCGGACTCGCCGTGGACGAGGCGGACGGCCTGGCCGTCGCGGACGTCGACGGCGGGCAGCAGTTCAAGCTTGTTCACAGCGTTCTCCGCGTTCACAGCGTGTCGATCCAATTGCTCAGGAGCTGGGCGCCGGCGTCGCCGGACTTCTCGGGGTGGAACTGGGTGGCCCACAGCGGCCCGTTCTCCACGGCGGCCACGAAGGGCTCGCCGTGCGTGGCCCAGGTGACCCTCGGTGCCTGCATGGCGGGGTTGGTGACCTCCAGTTCCCACTCGTGCACCGCGTAGGAGTGCACGAAGTAGTACCGGGCTTCCGCGTCCAGGCCGGCGAAGAGCTGCGAGTCCCGCGGCGCGTCCACGGTGTTCCAGCCCATGTGCGGGACGATCTCCGCCTTGAGCGGGCCGACCGTGCCGGGCCACTCGTCCAGGCCCTCGGTCTCGACGTCGTGTTCGATGCCGCGGCCGAAGAGGATCTGCATGCCGACGCAGATGCCCATGACCGGGCGTCCGCCGGCGAGGCGGCGGCCCACGACCCAGTCTCCGCGCGCCTCGCGCAGGCCCTTCATGCAGGACGCGAAGGCGCCGACGCCGGGGACCAGCAGCCCGTCGGCGTTCATGGCGGTGTCGTAGTCGCGGGTCACCTCGACATCGGCGCCGACGTGGGCCAGCGCCCGCTCGGCGGACCGGATGTTGCCGAAGCCGTAGTCGAAGACGACCACGTTCTTACGCTGCGTACTCAATTCCAGACCTCCAGCCGCAGGATGCCCGCGGCGAGACACAGCGCCGAGCCGATGGCCAGCACCGCGATCAGGCTCTTGGACATCTGCTGCTTCCAGAAGGAGAAGACCCCGCCGAGCAGAAAGAGTCCCACGAGGATGAAGACCGTCGAGAGACCGTTCACAGCGCGCCCTTCGTGGAGGGCAGGATGCCGGCCGCGCGCGGGTCCCGCTCGGAGGCGTACCGCAGCGCCCGGGCCAGCGCCTTGAACTGGCACTCGACGATGTGGTGGGCGTTGCGCCCGTACGGCACGTGGACGTGCAGGGCGATCTGCGCCTGCGCGACGAAGGACTCCAGGATGTGCCGGGTCATCGTCGTGTCGTACGTGCCGATCATCGGCGCGATGTTCTCGGGCTCGGTGTGGATCAGGTACGGGCGGCCCGAGAGGTCGACCGTGACCTGGGCGAGCGACTCGTCCAGCGGGACGGTGCAGTTGCCGAAGCGGTAGATGCCCACCTTGTCGCCGAGGGCCTGCTTGAAGGCGGCGCCCAGCGCGAGGGCGGTGTCCTCGATGGTGTGGTGGGTGTCGATGTGCAGGTCGCCGTCGGTCTTCACGGTGAGGTCGAAGAGACCGTGCCGGCCGAGCTGGTCGAGCATGTGGTCGTAGAAGCCCACGCCGGTCGAGACGTCGACCTGTCCGGTGCCGTCGAGGTCGATCTCGACGAGGACGGAGGTCTCCTTGGTCTTGCGCTCGACGCGTCCTACGCGGTTCATGCGCCTGTCTCCTTCATGATCGCGCGCACCGCATCGAGGAACGCGTCGTTCTCGGCCGGGGTGCCGGCGGTGACCCGCAGCCAGCCCGGTACTCCGTTGTCACGGACCAGGACGCCCTGGTCGAGGATGGCCTGCCAGGCGGCGTGCTGGTCGTCGAACCGCCCGAACTGGACGAAGTTGGCGTCGGAGTCGACGACCTCGCAGCCGATCGCGCGCAGCTCGTCGACGATGCGGTCCCGCTCGGTCTTCAGCTGCTCGACGTACTTCAGCAGCGTATCGGTGTGCTCCAGGGCGGCCAGCGCGGTGGCCTGGGTGACCGCGGAGAGGTGGTACGGCAGGCGTACCAGCTGTACGGCGTCGACCACGGCCGGGTCGGCGGCGAGGTAACCCAGGCGCAGCCCGGCCGCGCCGAACGCCTTGGACATCGTCCGGGAGACGACCAGGTTCGGCCGGCCCTCGATCAGCGGGAGCAGCGAGGGGCGGTGGCTGAACTCGCCGTACGCCTCGTCGATCACGACGAGCGCCCCGGCAGTGTCCGCCTTCGCGGCCTGCGCGGCCTCGTACAGCGCCAGAACCGTTTCCGCTGCCACGGCGGTGCCGGTGGGGTTGTTCGGCGAGCAGATGAAGACCACGTCCGGCTTGCGCTCGGCGATGGCCTTCTTGGCGGCCTCGACGTCGATGGTGAAGTCGTCGTTGCGCGGGCCGGAAATCCACTCCGTGCCCGTGCCGCGCGAGATCAGGCCGTGCATCGAGTACGACGGCTCGAAGCCGATGGCGCTGCGGCCGGGGCCGCCGAAGGTCTGCAGCAGCTGCTGGATGACCTCGTTGGAGCCGTTGGCGGCCCAGACCTGGTCCTTGGTGACCTCGTGGCCGCCGGTGCCGGACAGATACCGGGCCAGCTCCGTGCGCAGCTCGACCGCGTCCCGGTCCGGGTAGCGATTGAGGTCGCGCGCCGCCTCGGTGACCCGCTCGGCGATCCGCTGCACGAGCGCCTCGGGCAGCGGGTACGGGTTCTCGTTGGTGTTCAGGCGTACGGGCACGTCCAGCTGGGGAGCGCCGTACGGGGACTTGCCACGCAGCTCGTCCCGGATGGGGAGATCGTCGATCCTGGTCACTTGCCCTGCGGGACCTTCCAGTCGAACCTTGCCTTGATCGCCGCGCCGTGCGCCGGGAGGTCCTCGGCCTCGGCGAGGGTCACCACGTGGTGGGCGACCTCGGCCAGTGCGTCGCGGGTGTAGTCCACGACATGGATGCCGCGCAGGAAGGACTGCACGGAGAGCCCCGAGGAGTGGCACGCGCAGCCGCCGGTGGGCAGCACGTGGTTCGAGCCCGCGCAGTAGTCGCCGAGCGAGACGGGCGCGTACGGGCCGACGAAGATCGCGCCGGCGTTGCGGACCCGCGCGGCCACGGCCGAGGCGTCGGCGGTCTGGATCTCCAGGTGCTCGGCACCGTAGGCGTCCACCACCTTCAGGCCCTCGTCCACGCCGTCGACCAGCACGATCGCGGACTGCCGGCCGGCCAGCGCCGGGATGATCCGGTCCTCGATGTGCCGGGTCGCGCGGACCTGCGGCTCCAGCTCCTTCTCGACCCGCTCTGCCAGCTCCTCCGAGGCGGTGACCAGGACGGCCGCGGCCATCGGGTCGTGCTCGGCCTGGCTGATCAGGTCGGCCGCGACGTGCGCCGGGTCCGCCGTGTCGTCCGCGAGGATCGCGATCTCGGTGGGGCCGGCCTCGGAGTCGATGCCGATACGGCCCTTGAGCAGGCGCTTCGCGGCGGCGACGTAGATGTTGCCGGGGCCCGTGACGAGGTTCACCGGCAGGCAGTCCTCGGTGCCGTACGCGAACATCGCGACGGCCTGGGCGCCACCGGCCGCGTACACCTCGTCCACGCCCAGCAGCGCGCACGTGGCCAGGATCGTCGGGTGCGGCAGGCCGCCGAAGTCGGCCTGCGGCGGCGAGGCGACGGCCAGCGACTCGACGCCGGCCTCCTGCGCGGGCACCACGTTCATCACCACGGACGAGGGGTAGACCGAGCGGCCACCGGGCACATACAACCCGACCCGCTCGACCGGCACCCACCGCTCGGTGACCGTGCCGCCCGGCACGACCTTCGTCGTCACATCCGTACGCCGCTGCTCACGGTGGACCGTGCGGGCCCGCTTGATGGACTCCTCCAGGGCGGCCCGGACCGCCGGGTCCAGCTCCGCCAGCGCGGTCCGCAGTGCCTCGGCGGGCACCCGGACCCGCTCGATCTCGACCCGGTCGAACCGATGGGCGTACTCGATCAGCGCAGCCGTGCCACGATGGCGCACGTCCTCGCAGATGGGCCGCACCTTCTCCAGGGCGGCTTCCACGTCGAACTCGGCACGGGGCAGCAGGTCGCGCAGGGCGCCGCCCTCGGGGAGGGCGGCACCGCGCAGATCGATTCGGGAGATCACCCCTCCAGTGTCTCAGACGCGCTGCCGGTGCCCGCCGCCCGTATCAATCGGTGATACGTAGTGCCCGGGGTGATCCTGACCACTGGCGTTCACCCGGTCACTCAGTGGGAATGGGGTTCGTGGGGTGGCACGCCGGTACGTGTGGGGAGCCCGGTACGCAGGAGAGACGGCAGCGCCCGGTGCGGCGCCGCCGGGAACGAGAGGGGGAGGCCGCGGTGAGTGACCCCACCGACGGCGACGCGCCGCCGGAGCTGGACCTGACCTCGGCGGAATGGAGCCTGTGGCAGGCGTTCCGCAACGGCAGCACATGCGATCTGCGCACCGACGACCCGGCGCGCAATGATCCGCACGCCCGCCACGAGTGGGGCCCCGAGCGCACGGTGCGCGCCCGGATCATCGCCCTCCTCCTGCTGAACGGCCCGCCGGCCCAGCCCGGCCGGGTCTCCGCGCTGAAGCTCACCGGCGCGTACATCACCGACTCCCTCGACGTCGCGGGCGGCACAATCGAGCCATTTGTGGAGCTGCGCGACTGCCGCTTCGAGAGCGAGATCATCCTCCCCGAGAGCCGCTTCACGACGCTCCGCATGGTCAACTGCGCCATCCCCCGGCTGGAGGCCGCCCGCCTGCACACCGAGGGTGACCTGCACCTGCCGCGCTGTATCGTCCAGCGCGGCATCCGGCTCACCGACGCCCAGATCGGCACGGACCTGATGCTGAACCAGGCCGTGGTGCACAAGGACCGGCGTGGCCGGTCCATCACCGCGGACGGGCTGAACGTCGGCCAGGACCTGCAGGCCGAGATGCTGGAGTCCTACGGCGAGCTGTCGCTGCGCGGCGCGACGATCGGCGTGTCGCTGAGCCTGCGCGGCAGCCGGCTGAGCAATCCGTACGGCCGCCGGGCCCTGAACGCCCCGCAGCTCACCGTGGAGCGCACGCTCTACCTCACCGCCGCCGGTCTCTCCGGCTCGGTCTCCAGCTCCGCCACGCCCCCGTACGGCATCACCACGACCCCGGCGCGCGGCACCCGTATGCAGCGCTTCGAGTGCGAGGGCGGCATGCGGCTGGACGACGGGCGCTTCGGGGACGCCGTCGACCTGGACCAGGCCCGCTTCATACTGGAGTCCGACCAGGAACTGTCCATGCGCCGCATCCAGACGCCCGAGCTGCGCTTCCTGGGCGAGCGCCCGCAGCGCGGGCGGGTCATCCTCTCCGGCGCCCGGGTCGTGAACCTCGTCGACAAATCGACCAGCTGGCCCGGTCTGGGCGGCCTGTGGATGGCCGGTTTCGCCTACGAGACGCTGATACCGCGTGGCCACTTCCCGCTCTCGCTGCGCCTGCAGTGGGTGGCGGCCGCCACGCCCGAGTACGCGCCCGAGCCGTACGAGATGCTCGCCGCGGCGCTCCGCCGCAGCGGCGAGGACTCCGACGCACGCGAGGTCCTCCTCGCCAAGCAGCGCAGACGCCGCGAAACGCTGCCGCTCGCCGCGAAGTCCTGGGGCTTCCTCCAGGACTGGACGGTGGCCTACGGATACCGCCCCGGCCGCGCCGCCGTGTGGATGGCCGTCCTGTGGGCGGTGGGCACGGTCTTCTTCTCGCAGAACCCGCCGCACGCCCTCAAGCCGGGCGAGACGCCGCTGTGGAATCCGTATCTGTACACGCTCGACCTGCTGCTGCCGGTCATCAACCTCAACCAGGACAGTTACTGGCGGCCCGAGGGCGGCTCCCAGTGGGCCGCCGCTGTCATGATCCTGGCGGGCTGGGTGCTGGCCACCACGGTCGCCGCCGGTGCCTCGCGGCTGCTGCGCCGCCAGTAGAGCGGTGGGGCCGGGAAACACTCCTGTGACGCCCGGCCCCTCCGGGGGCGCCGCCGACCATTTAGGCTTACGGGCTGTGACCTCCGTGCGCCTACCGCTCTTCCCGCTGAACACGGTGCTGTTCCCGGGCCTCGTGCTTCCGCTGAACATCTTCGAGGCGCGGTACCGAGCTCTGATGCGGGACCTGCTCGACCTCCCGGAGGACGAGCGCCGCTTTGGAGTCGTCGCGATCCGCGACGGCCGCGAGGTCGCCGCCACCGCTCCCGGGATGCCCGACAGCACCGCCCTCCCCGACAAGGGAGCGGCGGCCGGCTTCGGCGACGACCCGATGCGCGCCTTCCATCCCGTCGGCTGCGTCGCGGACGCGGCGACCATCCAGGAGAAGGGCACCGCCGCGGGCCCGGCCCCCGAGGGGAGCGACGAGAACACCTCCTACGAGGTGCTGACCACCGGCACCACCCGCTTCCGGCTGCTCTCCGTCGACACCTCCGGGCCCTATCTCACCGGCGAGATCGAGCCGTTGGAGGAGGAAGAGGGGGAGGGCGCGGGCGCCCTCGCCGTCGGCGTGGAGCGGGCGTTCCGCATGTACCAGAAGAAGCTGGCCTGGGCGAACGAGCGGACGGTGACCAGCTCCCAGGAGCTCCCGGACGACCCCGCCGTCCTGTCCTACCTGGTGGCCGCCGCGACCGTCCTGGACGTGCCGCGCAAGCAACAGCTCCTGGAGGCCGGGGACGTCGCGTCCCGTCTCGCGCAGGAGCTGAAAATGCTGCGCCAGGAGACCGCGGTGATCGGTAAGCTCCCGTCGCTGCCGGCCGTGGACCTCACCCGGCAGCCGACCAGCCCGAACTGACACGAGCCCGAACCGACACGAGGACGGGACGTTGGCGAAGAAGTCCAAGAACGGCAAGCAGGGCGGCACCCCCGCGACGGTCGCCCTGACCCGGGCAGGCGTCCCCTTCACCACGCACGCCTATGAGCACGACCCCGCCACCGCCTCGTACGGCGAGGAAGCGGCGCAGGCCCTCGGCGTCTCCCCCGACCAGGTCTTCAAGACGCTGCTGGCGGACGTCGACGAGACCCTGACCGTGGCCGTCGTGCCCGTCTCCGGCTCGCTGGACCTCAAGGCCCTCGCGGCCGCGGTCGGCGGCAAGCGCGCCACCATGGCCGACCCCGCGCTCGCCGAGCGCACCACGGGCTACGTACGCGGCGGCATCTCCCCCCTCGGCCAGCGCAAGAAGCTCCGCACCGTACTGGACGCCTCTGCAGAGGCCCTGGCCACCATTTGCGTCTCGGCGGGCCGCCGCGGCCTGGAGGTCGAGCTGTCCCCCAAGGACCTGGCGACGCTCACCGACGCGGTCCTCGCCCCGATCGGCCGCGCCTGAGCCGTACGTCCACGGCCGACGAGCACCCTTTACGGCGCGCGCCACTGCGACTAGTACCCGTAGGGACCCCGACCGAGGAGGTCCCATGTCGAAGAAGACCCGCAAGCGCAAATGGCGCATCAAGAAGGGCCGCGCCAACCACGGCCGCCGCCCGGCGTAGCCCCCGCACCCGCGACCGCGCGCCGCGGCTCCCGGGACGTCAGTCCCTCGGCGGCTGCGGCGCGTGCCAGTCCGGTTCGAACGGCTCGGGGTCGCGCGGGCCGAACATCCCCGTCAGCAGCAGCTGCGTCAGCGCCGCACCGATCGGCCAGGCCAGCAGGGCGCCCTTGGCCTGCAGCCGCAGCGGCGCGTCGAAGGCCACGCCCTTGCCCACCGCCTTGGCCTGCGCCACCACGTCCTGCTCCGGCCCCAGCTGCATGCCCAGCCGCCAGGCGAGCACCGAGCCCAGCAGCCCGCCGACCACCAGCGCCACGACCAGCGGCACGCCGCCGCGCCGCCGCCACAGGAAGACCACCGCCGCGCTCAGCACGCCCAGCGCCAGCCCGAGGAGCATGAACGTGCCGTCGGCGCCGACCGACTCCTCGCCCTCGGCGTTCTTCAGGTAGACGGCCCGGCCGTCCGAGACCAGCGGCACGTGCGGCGCCAGCCACGCCCACAGGACCCCGAGCAGCGCCCCGCACACCGTCGTGACCAGCACGATCAGCAGGGCTTCGCGCAGCTCGCTGCGGAGACCGGGGCCGTCGTCCCCGTCCAGGGGGCGGGCGCCGGGCCCGCCGTACTCCTGCGGGGGCGTCGGCACGGAGTCCTCCTCGGTCGCGGGCCGGGCCCACGGGGCGCGGGTGTCCCCCGGCTGCTGGTTCGACGGACGGTCGGGCGGGGTCAGCGGTGCACTCACCCCGCCATCGTGCCAGGTCCCGGCCGCGCCACCGGCGGCAGGACGCCTCTCCGGCCCGGTCGGCCCACCCTGTTCGGTCACCGCACGGCCGCCCGGCGGTACGCCCATGTCGCCACGGCCAGCGAGAGCACGCCGACCCCGGCGCACACGCCCAGATCGGCGCAGATCAGCAGCCAGTCGGGGCGCGCCTCGAAGCTGTGTGCCAGCGCCTCCACGCCGTACGTGGAGGGCAGCAGGTCGCGCGCGTAGCCGATGACGGCGGGCAGCCGCCCGGCCGGCAGCACGCCCAGCAGCAGCGCCGCCGACATGCCCAGCTGGCCGAGGAGCGTGGCCAGTTCCTGGCGGGGCGCGAGCAGCCCGAGCGCGGCGCCCAGACCCGAAAGCGCCGCACCGGAGAGCGGGATGACCGCGACGAGTACCCAGAGGTGGGTCAGCGGCAGCTGGAAGAGGACGCTGCCGGCCACCGCGGTGACGACCGCGCCCGGCACGGTGAAGGACGCGTACGCGGCCGCCGCGCCCAGCACCACGGCCGCCGGCGGCACCGGCAGCGTGGCGTAGTGGTCCAGGCCGCCGCCGGCCCGCAGTTGTCCGAAGTACTGCGCGAGCAGGTTCAGCGCCACGAACGCCACGACGAGCACGCTGGACCCGGACACCACGGCCCGCGCCTCCTCGGCCCCGTCCACGACGCCGCGCATCAGGACCATGATGCCGACGGACTGGAAGGTGGCGACGAACAGCAGCGGGATGCGGGCGACCCGGGCCCGGGAGAGCTGCGCGCGGTACACGGCGGCCAGCGCCGGCCGCAGCCGCGCGCGCGGCGCCAGCTCGGCCGCCGCCGGTACGTCGGGGGCCACGGCACCGGCCCGTCCGCCGGTCACCGCCTCCGCAGAAACCACACTCACGCCGCGCCGCTCCTCTTCCGTTCCGGCCGGGCCGCTCTCACGCCTTCACCAAGCCTTCCTCAGTCCGCCCGCCGAGGGCGAGGTAGACATCCTCCAGGCTGGGCGTGGCGAGCGTGAAATCGTCCAGGGCGGCGAAGGCGGGCCCGCCGGTGACCGCGGCCACCGCGGCCCGGGCCTCGTCCGGTGCAAGCCGCAGCGTCCAGCGCCGCCCGCTCCTGCGTGCGTGCTCGCCGAGCCGGGCGACCTCGGGCACGTCCAGCGGGGCGCGGTCGCGCCAGACCAGTTCCACGCGTACTTCCTCGCCGACCATCTCCTTCAGGCCACCGGGCGTGTCGCAGGCGATGACCCGGCCGCGGTCGATCACCGCGACCCGGTCCAGTACGGTCTCCGCCTCGAGGACGTTGTGGGTGACGAGCAGGACGGTGGCGCCGCGCTCGGCGCGCCGCCGGTCCACGGCCGACCACACCGCGCGCCGCGCGAGGGGGTCCATGCCGGTCGTCGGCTCGTCCAGGACCAGCAGCGGGCGCTCGCCGACCAGCACGGTGGCGAAGCAGGCCAGCCGCCGCTGGCCGCCGGAGAGCTTTTTCAGCGGGCTGCCGGCGATCTTCCCGAGCCCCAGTTCGTCGAGGACGGCGTCCCGCTCGGCGCGCGCGGTGCGGGTGTCCAGGCCGCGCAGCCGGCCGGTGGTCTCCACGGCCAGCGCCACGGTCATCTCGTCCAGCGCGGTGGACTCCTGGCCGAGGTAGGCCAGCAGCCGGGCGGCCCGTTCGGGGTGGCGCACGATGTCGTGGCCGAGCACGGTGACGCTGCCGGAGTCCGGCCGCAGCAGCCCCGTGAGCTGCCGTACCAGGGTGGACTTGCCGGCGCCGTTGGGGCCCAGCAGGCCGAAGATCTCGCCGCCCCGGATGTCCAGGTCGATCCCGTCGCTGGCGCGTACGGCGGGCACGTCGGCAGCACCGCGGCGCCCGCGCACCGCGGGATACGTTTTGACCAGATCCCGCAGGGCCACGACGGTCCCGCCGTCCGCGGCCTGATGCTGCGTGCCCGCTGCTGTGCCCGTCCTCACGAGGAACGAGGGTACGCGCCCGTCGTCGGCCCGCCGCCCGCGGGGCGTCCGGCGGCCGCGCGGTCAGTCGGCCGCCGGCGCGTGCTCGGCGGCCGTGCGCAGGTCCACCTCGCGCCAGAACCCGGCCCGGATGGCGTACCGGTCGTGCTCGTCGATCTGGTCGTCCTTGTGCGCGAGCAGCCCGAACCGGGCGGCGTAGCGCAGCAGCTCGCCGTCGATGCGGTGCGGGATGCGCGGGTACTCCGTGGAGAGCTGCTGGAGGTGCGCGGTGTCGCTGAGGCGTTCGGTCCAGCGGCGGGCGAAGACCTGGCCGACCTCGAAGGGGTCGCCGCCGACCGCGGTGATGTCCTCCTCGCGGTCGGCCCAGCGCTGTTCGGCGCTGGTGAGCTGGGCGAGGGTGGGCAGCGACGCGGTCTCCGGCGGCTCGCCGACCGGCCCGCCGGCCCGCTCCACCCAGCCCTTGTCGGAGGACCAGCGGAGCGTCGCGGCGGCGGGCACGGGGGTCCCCGCGGGCGGTGTCGTGTGGTTCTTGCCGAGGCCCGCGAGGTCCTTGGGGGTGGGCACGCCCTTGCCCGCGGCGGCGCCCGCCTCCTCACGGTCCTCCGTGCAGGTGCCCTCCGCCGTGGTGGGCCCGGCCGGCGCCGCGCCGTCGGGCGCGTCGGCGCGCGGAACGTGCGGGGGCCGGGCCGTGCCGTTGCGTTCGCGGTGGTGGTGCGGGTGGTCGCCGTCCTGGGCGGCCGCCGAGGCGGCAGCGGCGACCGCCGACTCCGGCAGGGGCGCCGAGAGGATCGCGGCGATTTCCGTACGCGGTACGGAGGAGGGCGCGCAGACGCCGCTGATGTCCTTGGCACGCACCGCGCGGGTGATCCACGCGCGGTCCAGCACCCGGCGCTCGTCGGCCTCGGCGACCAGGTCCTCGGACTGGTTGTAGTCCCCATCGGCGGCCTGGACGGCCCAGAGGTGTACGGCCACGCCGTGCTCCTTGGCCGACATCAGGCCGGGCAGCAGATCGCCGTCGCCGGTGACCAGAACGATGTCGGAGCAGGCGCGGTTCCTGGCCAGTTCGGTGAGCTCGGCGTGCATCGCCGCGTCCACGCCCTTCTGTGCCCAGCGGCCGTCGCTGCGGGTCAGGGCGCCCAGCCGTACCGTGACGCGGGGCATCACCCGCAGCCTGCGGTGCTCGGGCTGCGGCACCCGGTCGGGGGCGCCGTCGAACCAGTAGATGCGCAGCAGCTGCCGCTCGGTGTCGGCTTCGGCGCGCTCGCGCAGGCCCTGGATGAGGGCGGCGTGATCAACCGTGATGCGGGACCGGGCGGGCTCTCCGGCCAGCAGGCTCGCGGCGGCGCCCAGCAAGTACCCGGCGTCCACCAGGACGACGCAGCGGTCCACGTTCCACCCTCTTCCCTAAAGGTCCTGCGGTCCGGTCGCCCCCCGGCTCGGCCTGTCGGCTGAGGTGTCTTCGGCTCTCGCCGAGTCTGCTTTCTTCGAGTCTGCCCGACCGGGCGGGGGTTATCTGCCGGAACTCGATCATCGGCGTGGCGCAATACGCCGCCGCTGCCGCGATCCCGCCGCCGACACTCCGCCTCACCCAAGAGAATTGCCCGGAATGCAGCCTTTTGCCCGGCGTGTAACTCTGGCTTCGGCCCCGATCCCAGGATCCCCCTCAGGAGGCACGATCATGGCCAAGAACAAGAAGACCGCGCGGGACCACAGTCAGAAGTCCGCCGGGCAGGCGGAGCGCGGACAGCAGCAGGCGCAGCAGTCGGCGATGGAAGCACAGGCCAGGTCGGCCACCGAGGCCAATCCAGCGGACGTGGCGCGCAAACACCGCGAGCGCCGCTTCGGCCACAACTGACCGGCACCGCACCGTACGGCGAGGGGCGCGCCCGGGACACCCCGGGACGCGCCCCTCTTGTCGTACGCGGAGGGCGTCAGCCGGCCAGGCAGGAGGCGCCGAGCAGTACCTTCAGATCGCCGAAGAGCGACGGGTCGGCGGTGACGCGGTGCTTGTCCAGCCGCAGCACGGTCGTCTTCCGGGTCCCCTGGAGCTTGATCCGCACCTCGGTGGAGCCGCGGTGCTGGTTCAGCACGTCGCCCAGCTTCTCGACCAGCGGCGGGGTGACCTTGAGCGTCGGGATGGTGATCGTCAGCGGTGCGTTCGTGCCCGCGTCCGAGAGGTCGGGGATCATCATCTCCATGGCGACCAGCCGCGGGATGTCCTCGCGCTTGTCGAGCCGGCCCTTGACGAAGACGATCGCGTCCTCGACGAGCTGGGTGGACACCAGCTGGTACGTCGCCGGGAAGAACATGCAGTCGATGGAGCCCGCCAGGTCCTCGACGGTGGCGATCGCCCAGGCGTTGCCCTGCTTGGTCATCTTCCGCTGGAGGCCGGAGATGATGCCGCCGATGGTGACGATCGAGCCGTCCGAGTAGTCGCCGCCGGTCAGCTGCGCGATCGCGGCGTCCGCCTTGTCGGACAGTACGTGCTCAAGACCGAACAGCGGATGGTCCGAGACGTACAGACCCAGCATCTCCCGCTCCTGCGCGAGCAGATAGGTCTTGTCCCACTCGACGTCGGAGAACTCCACGTCCAGGCCGAAGCCGGGGCCGCTCTCGTCGGCGGCGTCGCCCATCCCGCCGAAGAGGTCGAACTGCCCCTCGGCCTCCTTGCGCTTCACCTGCACGACGTTGTCGATCATCGTCTCGTAGTGCGCCATCAGGCCCTTGCGGGTGTGGCCCATCTCGTCGAACGCGCCGGCCTTGATCAGCGACTCGGTGGTGCGCTTGTTGCAGACCACCGCCTCGACCTTGTCCAGGTAGTCCGGGAAGGAGGAGAACTTCCCCTTGGACTTCCGGCTGCGGATGATCGCCTCGACGACGTTCGTACCGACGTTGCGGACCGCCGAGAGGCCGAAGAGGATCACGTCGTCGCCCTGCGCGGCGAAGTTCGCCTCGGACTCGTTGACGTTCGGCGGGAGCACCTTGATGCCCATCTTGCGGCACTCGTTCAGATAGACCGCGGACTTGTCCTTGTCGTCGCGCACCGAGGTGAGCAGCGCGGACATGTACTCGGCGGGGTAGTTCGCCTTGAGGTACGCGGTCCAGTACGTGACCAGGCCGTACGCGGAGGAGTGCGCCTTGTTGAACGCATAGCCGGCGAACGGGACCAGCACGTCCCACAGCGCCTGGATCGCCTCGTCCGAGAAGCCGTTCTTCCGGGCGCCCGCCTGGAAGAGGACGAAGTTCTTCTCCAGCTCCTCGGGCTTCTTCTTGCCCATCACGCGGCGGAGGACGTCCGCCTCACCGAGGGAGTACCCGGCGACGATCTGGGCGGCCTTCTGGACCTGCTCCTGGTAGACGATCAGGCCGTAGGTGAGGCCCAGGACCTCCTTGAGCGGCTCCTCCAGCTCCGGGTGGATCGGCGTGATCTCCTGGCGGCCGTTCTTCCGCTCCGCGTAGTTGGTGTGGGAGTTCATGCCCATCGGGCCCGGGCGGTACAGGGCCGAGACGGCGGAAATGTCCTCGAAGTTGTCGGGCTGCATCTGGCGCAGCAGCGAACGCATCGGGCCGCCGTCGAACTGGAAGACGCCGAGCGTGTCACCCCGGCAGAGCAGTTCATAGGTCTTGGGGTCGTCCAGCGGGATCTCCAGGAGGTCCAGCCTGACGCCCTTGTTGGCCTCCACCATCTTCCGGGCGTCGTCCATGATGGTGAGGTTGCGCAGGCCCAGGAAGTCCATCTTCAGCAGGCCGAGCGACTCGCACTGCGGGTAGTCCCACTGCGTGATCGTCACGCCGTCGGTGTGCCGCGTCCACAGCGGGGCGTGGTCCACGATCGGCTCGCTGGACATGATCACGCCGGCCGCGTGCACACCCATCTGCCGGACCAGGCCCTCCACACCCTTGGCGGTGTCGATGACCTTCTTCACGTCCGGTTCGTTCTCGTACATCGACCGGATCTCCCCCGCCTCGCTGTAGCGGGGGTGCTCCGGGTTGGTGATGCCGTCCAGGTCGATGCCCTTGCCGAGGACGTCGGCGGGCATGGCCTTGGTGAGCCGGTCACCCATCGCGTACGGGTAGCCCAGCACGCGGGCCGAGTCCTTGATCGCGTTCTTGGCCTTGATCTTGCCGTACGTGCCGATCATGGCGACCTTGTCGGCGCCGTACTTCTCGGTGACGTACCGGATCACTTCGACGCGCCGACGCTCGTCGAAGTCGATGTCGACATCGGGCATGGAGACACGCTCGGGGTTCAGGAACCGCTCGAAGATCAGCCCGTGCTCGATCGGGTCGAGGTCGGTGATGCCCATGGCGTACGCGACGATCGAGCCGGCCGCGGAGCCACGGCCCGGGCCCACCGCGATGCCGTTGTTCTTCGCCCACATGATGAAGTCCGCGACGACCAGGAAGTATCCCGGGAACCCCATCTGCAGGATGATGTCCATCTCGTACTCGGCCTGCCGCTGCCGGTCCTCGGGGACGCCGTTCGGGAAGCGGCGCGCCATGCCGCGCCGGACCTCCTCCTTGAACCAGGTGACCTCGGTGTAGCCCTCGGGGATGTCGAACTTCGGCATCAGGTCGCGCTTCTCGAACATCCCGGTGGTGTCGATCATGTCGGCGATCAGCCGGGTGTTGTCGCAGCCCTCCTGCCACGCCTCGGAGGAGTCGATGGCGTACATCTCCTCCGTGGACTTGAGGTAGTAACCGGTGCCGTCGAAGCGGAAGCGGTCCGGATCCGACAGGTTCTTACCGGTCTGGATGCACAGCAGGGCGTCGTGCGCGCTCGCCTCGTGCGAGTAGGTGTAGTGCGAGTCGTTGGTGACCAGCGGGGGGATCCCCAGCTCCTTGCCGATCTTCAGCAGATCCTCGCGGACCCGGCGCTCGATCTCGATGCCGTGGTCCATCAGCTCAAGGAAGTACCGGTCCTTGCCGAAGATGTCCTGGTACTCGGCCGCCGCCTTCTTGGCCTCCTCGTACTGACCGAGGCGCAGCCGGGTCTGGAGCTCACCGGAGGGGCAGCCGGTGGACGCGATCAGGCCCTCGGACCACTGCGAGATGGTCTCCTTGTCCATACGCGGCCACTTCTGCAGCCAGCCCTCCTTGTACGCGTCGGAGGAGAGCCGGAAGAGGTTGTGCAGACCGGTCTTGTTCGCCGCCCAGATCGTCTTGTGGGTGTAACCACCGGAACCGGACACGTCGTCGCGCTTCTGGTGCGGCTGGCCCCACTGGATCTTGCGCTTGTGCTTGCGGGAGGCCGGGGCGACATACGCCTCGATGCCGATGATCGGCGTCACACCGGCCTTCTGCGCACTGTGGAAGAAGTCGTACGCACCGTGGAGGTTGCCGTGGTCGGACATGGCGACGTGCGTCATACCCATTTCATTGGCGGCATTGAACATGTCCTTGAGCCGCGCGGCACCGTCCAGCAGCGAGTACTGGGTGTGAACGTGCAGGTGCGTGAACGGCGGCTTGGCCACGGCGAAGGACCTCCGGGAAACAGTCGGCGGGAGAGGGGTGGACGGTCAGGAAGTCTACGACTCCCCACTGACAATCCGAGCTTCCTCCGGGCACGCGCAGGTAGCCTCGCGCGTTGTCAGTCACAGAACATCCGTCCGGAAATATTCGGCCTTGCCCAGGCCACCAGGAGGCACCCAGCGATGTCGGACCAGCACGCCCCGGCCGAGGACGCAGCAGCGCGCGGCGAGGAGATACTCGCCGTTTTCGACACCGCCTTCGGGGAGCTGCTGGCCGCCGACCCGGCGGCCTTCCGGGTGAAGTTCCGCAAGATGGCCGCCTCCGCCTTCGCCTTCTACCGCGGCACGGCCTGCCTGTTCTACAAGGACCTGGAGGCGGGCAAGGACACCGGCCCGTATCTGGACGACCGGACCGGCAGGGTGTGGATCCACGGCGATCTCCACGCGGAGAACTTCGGCACGTACATGGACGCCACCGGCCGGCTGATCTTCAACGTCAACGACTTCGACGAGGCGTACGTCGGCCCCTTCACCTGGGACCTCAAGCGCTTCGCCGCCTCCGTGGCGCTGATCGGGTACGCCAAGGCGCTCAGTGACGAGCAGATCACCGACCTGGTGCGCACGTACGCCACCTCCTACCGGGAGCGCATCCACGCGCTGGCCACGGGCGCCAGGAACGAAGAGGTGCAGCCCTTCACGCTGGACACGGCGCAGGGGCCGCTGCTGGCCGCGCTGCGCGACGCCCGCTCGCGCACCCGTTTCGCGCTGCTGGACTCGATGACGGAGATCCGCGACTTCGAGCGCCGGTTCGCGCCGGACGGCGGCGCCATCGAGCTGGACGCGGCGACGCGGTACAAGGTCCTCGCGGCGTTCGACGGTTATCTGGAGACGCTCCCGGAGTCCAGCCTGTCCCGGCCGGACTCCTACCGCGTCAAGGACGTGGTCGGCCGCCGCGGCATCGGCATCGGCTCGGCGGGCCTGCCCTCGTACAACATCCTGCTGGAGGGCAACAGCGACGCGCTGGAGAACGACGTCGTCATCTACATGAAGCAGGCACAGACCCCGGCGGTCTCCCGGCACGTCACGGACCCCGAGGTGCGCGCGTACTTCCAGCACGAGGGGCACCGCACGGTGATCTCCCAGCGCGCGCTGCAGGCGCACGCCGACCCGTGGCTGGGCTGGACGGAGCTGGACGGAAGCGGCCAGCTGGTCGCCGAGGTCTCGCCGTACGCCGTCGACCTGGACTGGTCCGACATCGACGAGGTCGAGGAGATCGCGGCGGTGGTGGCCGACCTGGGCCGCGCGACGGCCGCGATGCACGCGGCGGCGGACGACGAGAGCGGCCACTCCCTGGTGCCGTTCTCGACGGAGCGGGCGATCGACGCGGCCATCGCCGCCGACGAGGAGGGCTTCGCCGAGCTGCTGGTGGACTTCGCGCACGGCTACGGCTCCCGGGCCCGCCGCGACCACCAGATATTCGTGGACCTCTTCCGCAACGGCCGCATTCCGGGGATGTGAGCCACGCTGCGCGTCGGGGCCCGGGCCGGGTCCCGACGCAGTCCCGATTCACAGAAACCCCTTAAGCGGTGCTTATCCGGGCCCATGGCAGACTCGATTTCGATGGACATCTCGGCGGCACACCTGCGGGCACTGCGCGCGGCGCTCTTCACGGCGCTCTGCGTGACGCTGTCCGCTGCCTCCCATGTGCTGCTGTCCCGGATGCCGCTGCCGCTGACCACGGTGGCCGCGCTCGCCGCCGCCGTCTTCGTCCTCGCGTACGCGCTGGCCGGCCGGGAGCGCCGCTTCGGGCCGATCGCCGCGTTGCTCGTGCCGCTGGAGCTGGCCGCCGACACGGTCTTCAGCGCCGGCCAGCACGCCTGTTACGGCGCGGCCGGCGGCCCCGTCGCCGGCCCGCTGCGCTCGCTCGGCGTGGACCTGCTGTGCCGCGGCGGCGACGTTGGCGCGCCGCTGGCCCCGGCCGCCGGGCACCAGCCGGCCCCCGCCGGCACCTGGCTGCTGCTGCTCGCCGCGCATGTCGCGGTCGGGCTGCTGGCCGCCGCCTGGCTGCGCCGCGGCGAGGCGGCGCTCGCCCAGCTGCTGGGCGCGCTGGCCGTCTTCGCGCTGCGTCCGCTGCTGGTCGCGGTCGCGGTGCTCACCGCGGGGCGCGCCCCGCACCGCCCGGCCGTC
>NZ_NHSG01000300.1:0-2940 GCF_020024005.1 Streptomyces purpurogeneiscleroticus | reverse complement strand
CCCCGATGCGCGCCCCTCCCCCGATGTGCACCCCTACGCCTCGCCGCTCGCCGCGGCCGATCTCTCCGGGCTGCCGCCGGCCCACATCCTGACCGCGGAGTACGACCCGCTGCGCGACGAGGGCGAGGCGTACGGCCGCCGGCTGCGGGAGGCCGGCGTCGCGGTGGACGTCCGGCGCTACGACGGGGTCTTCCACGGGTTCTTCGGGATGCCGGGCCAACTGCCCGCAGCCGCCGAAGCGAACGAGGCGGCACACGCCGCGCTGCGCACCGCGCTGAACCGCTAGACCGCTAGACCGCTGGGGACCACACGCCGAACCACTGCTCGGCGCCGTACTCCTCGAACCGCTCCACCTCGGTGAACCCCAGCTTCACCGCGAGGCGCAGCGCGCGGCCGTTGGCGGCCCGGGTGCAGAGCACCACCGGCTCGCCGGGGAGTGCGTCGGCGAACCAGCCGAGTGCCGCCGCGCACGCCTCGGCGGTGAAGTCCTAGACCGTTGAAGGGGCTTGGGCCCGCAGCGCCGACAGCAGCAGATCGAGGGCGTGTTCCACTGCCGGGCCTGCCATCGTCGGGAGGTGGTCCCGGACCGCGTGCAGGTGCGGGAAGGCGTCGGCGGGCAGCTGTGCGTACGCCTCGCTCCACGCCTGTTCGTCGCCGGCCCGCTGGTCGGCGGGGAGGCGCAGCACCGCGGCGTCCAGGGCCGCGTGGCCGAGGACGGTGTCTACGAAGGCGTGGTAGTGGCGCACGGCGGTGGCGTCGTCGAAGCCGGCCCGGCGCAGCAGGCCGACGCCGGTTTCCACGGCGCGCTGTTCGTGGGGGCGGCGGGTGACACGGTAGGAGCTGAGTACGGCGACGCGCGGGTGGCGCAGCGCCGCGCGGTAGGCGCGCAGCCCGAAGTCCCGCAGCGCCGCGGCCCAGTCGTCGTGGTCCTCGGGCCGGAAGCCGTCGAGCGCTTCGCCGATGAGGCGGTCGCCCAACGCGAGCAGCAGGTCCTCGGCGCCGCGGTAGTAGCGGTAGACCGCGCTGGGGTCGGCGCCGAGCGCGGTGCCGAGGCGGCGGATGGTGAGGGCCTCGGCGCCGTGCGCGTCGAGGAGTTCCAGCGCCGCATCGAGGATCAGCTCCGCGGACAGGACGACGCCGCTCTTGGTGGGGCGGCGTCGCCTGCGTTCCGTGGGGACGCGGTCGGGTGGTGCCACGGTCGGCCCTTCGGTCGTCGGTTCCGGGCGGTCCGGTGGCGCCCGGGGCGCGGCCCGGCCGCCGGCGCCCGGGCCAGTCAATCACCACCTTACGTCAACGCCATTGACATAGTGCTGGCGGCGGCGGTTTCATCGGCGCACGCCGGTCCGCCACGGCGCCCCTCCTCCCCCTTCCAGGAGCGTGTCCCGTGCCCCCAGCAGCGCCGCCCGCTTCACCGGGCCGTCCGTCGAGCCCCCGTATGCGCCGTTCGCTCGGCGTCAGGGACGGCGTGGCCATCGCCGCGTCCAGTACCGCCGCGACCACCAGCATCGGCATCGGAATGGGCACCCTCGCGGTGTACGCGGGCCGTCAGACGCCCGCCCTGCTGGTACTGGCGTTCCTGCCGATCCTCGGCATCGCCCTCGCGTACTCCCGGCTCAACCGCTCCGAGCCCAACTGCGGCAACGGCTACACCTGGGTGGGCCGCTCCATCGGCCCCTGGCCGGGCTTTCTCACCGGCTGGGTGGTGCTGGTCGGCAATGTCGTCTTCATGGCGTACACCGGCGCCGTCACCGGCTCGGTGATCCTGCAGTTCCTCAACAAGCTGGGGGCGCACGCCGTGTTCGGCGTTGCACTGGACCCGAACTCCACCGCGACCAGCACCGTCATCGGGCTCGTGGCGCTGGTGGCCGTGACCGTCACCGCGGTCACCGGCGTCCGCTCCGCCACCCGCCTCCAGCTCTGGCTGCTGGTCTTCGAGTACGCCGTACTGCTCGCCTTCTGCGCCTGGGGCCTGGCCGTCGGCGACCAGCCCTTCTCCTTCTCCTGGCTCAACCCCTTCGAGATGGGCTCGACGACCTCACTCGTCCAGGGTTTGATCCTCGCGGTCTTCCTCTACTGGGGCTGGGACGCGGCGTTCACCGTGAACGAGGAGACGAAGAGCGCCGGGGACGCCGCGCGCGGCGGGCTCATCGCGCTCACCGTCATGCTGGCCCTGTTCGTCTTCGCCGCCGTCTCCTTCCAGCGCGTGATGGGCAACGGGGAGCTGGTGCACAACGGCCCGCAGGCGCTCACCTTCCTCGGCACGCACCTCGCCCCCGAGCCGTGGGCGTCCCTGCCACTGGCCGCCCTGATGTGCTCCGCCTTCGCCTCATTGCAGGCCGCCGTCATCCCCACGGCCCGCGCCACGCTCGCCATGGGCCGCGACCGCACCCTCGGCAGCGCCTGGACGAAAGTCAGCCCACGCTTCGGCACGCCCGCCCTGGGTACGGTCGTCATCATGGCCATTGCCGCGGCCGTCGCCGTACTGGCCCTCGGCATCCCCCGGCTGAACGAGATGATCCTCGCCGCGGTCAACTCGATCGGCCTCCTCGTCTCCCTCTACTACGGCCTGACCGCCCTGGCGTGCGCGCTGCGCTTCCGCGCCGACCTGCGCGCCGGAGTCCGCGCCGCGCTCACCGGCGTGGTGATCCCCGCACTCAGCGGACTGGTCCTCTTCGGGCTCGGCGGCTATCTCGCGGTCCACTACGCGACCATGAGCGACCACTTCGAGGCGCGGCCCGACAACGGCTGGTTCATGCTGCTCGTTCCCGTACTGATCGTGGCGTCCGGGCTGGTGGCCGCGGCACGCGCCAAGTGGGGGCGGCGCTCGCCGTACTTCGTCACGGGGCGCGGCACGGACGCCGAGACGGTCACCCTCCCGATGGACCGCGGCGGCGAGCCGGCCGCGCCACCGTCCGAACCCGCCCGCTGACCCGCCTCCCT
>NZ_NHSG01000299.1:0-9935 GCF_020024005.1 Streptomyces purpurogeneiscleroticus | reverse complement strand
GCCGGCACCCACCGTGCCCCCGGCGCTGATCGCCCACGCCCGGAAGGTCGCCGACAACCACCAGGCCGCCACCGGCACCCCGATCGACGCGGACACCCTCCGCGCCCGGCTCGGCGTCCCGCCGGTCCTCGCCGAGGCCATCACCGCCCAACTCGCCTGAAAGGAAGAGCAATGGCTCGCCCGAACCGCTTCTACGACGTGATCCGCATCGGCCCCGTCCAGGTCGGCTCCTACAACGACGGGCAGGGACGCACCAAGCACACCGCCACCTGCACCGCCCCCGGCTGCCGCTTCTCGGTCGAGAAGCCGGACCGCTCCGCCGCCGAGCTCGCCGCCCGCACCCATCGCTGCAACCCCTGACCCGACGGAGGCAAGGCCCATGCGCTACCCGGACGCCCAGCTCCGCGCCAACCACCGCCCGGCCGACCTGATCCCGGCCAGCGTCCACCCCGGCGAAGTCGTCGTCATCCAGGCGCCGCCGCGCTCCTACGCCGGACCGATCCTGCTGACCATCACCATCGCGATCGGCGCATCCGTGGTCCTGATCGTCCTTGCCGTGACGTTCCAGATCGCGGCCGCCGCTGCCGCTGCAGCCGTCCCCACCGTGGGCGGTGCGGGCGTCAGCCTCAAGCTCGCCCGCAAGCGCTGAACGGCCCCCGGGGCGGCCTCGGTCGCCAAACTTCCGCCGCCCCGGGCGCCTGCACCCCTTCCAGACCGCTGACCCGAAAGGGACTCCTCATCATGCCCGAGAACACCCCTGCCCGCGTCCGGCTCTGCCCCGACTGCGACGGCTTCCCCACCGTCGCCATCACCACCGGCCAGACCAACTCCGACGGCACCCGTACGACCCTCACCGTCATCTGCCGGACCTGCGAGGGCACCGGCACCGTCCCCCGCCGCGCAGCTGCTCGTGAGGTGGCCGCGTGAGTGACGCCGCCACCCTGGCGGGCCTGGACCCGACCACCCTGGGGGACCTCCTCCGGGTGGCCGGGTCCCCGGCTTCGACCGCTGGGAAGACCAGATTCGCCGCACCGAAGGATGCTCCGACCCCATCCACCTCACCGGGGCCACGAAGACGATCGACCGCGCGACCGGAACCGTCTTGCACGCCTACTCGACCAACGCCGAACCCGGCGGACGGCTCCGGGTGTCCTGCGGCAACCGCCGTGCCTCCCGCTGCCCCTCGTGTGCCTGGACCTACGCGGGCGATACGTACCACCTCATCCGCGCCGGGCTCACCGGAGACGAAGCCAAGGGCACCCCGGAGACCGTCCGCGACCACCCGCGCGCCTTCGCCACCCTCACCGCCCCCTCCTTCGGCCCGGTCCACAACCGCCCGAGCAACGGTCACCATCCCTGCCGCTGCGGCGTCCACCACCAGGCCGACGCCCCCGAGCTCGGCACCGCCCTGAACCCGGAGACCTACGACTACGCGGGCGCCGTGCTCTGGAACAACCACGCTGGCCACCTGTGGCGGTCCGTGACCATCTACCTGCCCCGGGAGCTGGCCAAGCGCGCCGGCATCATGCAGAAGGCGCTCAAGGAACGGCTCCGGGTCTCCTACGGCAAGGTCGCCGAGTACCAAAAGCGCGGGGCCATCCACTTCCACGCCGTGATCCGCTTCGACGGCCCGGACGGGCCCGACACCGCGCCCCCGGCCTGGGCGACCATCGACCTGCTCACCGACGCCCTTCGAGCCGCTGCTGCCCGCGCTGAGATCGTCCTCGACCCCGTCGGCGACCAGCCCAAACGTGTCCTGCGTTGGGGCACCCAGCTCGACGTCCGGCCCATCGGCGCCTTTGGAGCGGGCGAAGACCTCACCGAACAGGCCGTGGCCTCCTACGTGGCGAAGTACGCCACCAAGGCCGCCGAGACCACCGGCACCGTCGACCGCCGCATCGGCGAACTCGCCGAGCTGGACAAGCTCCCCGACCTGCCCGACCACACCCGCCGCCTCATCCGCGCCTGCCGCGACCTGGACGACCTCTACCCAGACCGGAAGCTATGGCAGTGGGCCCACATGCTCGGCTTCCGCGGCCACTTCTCCACCAAGTCCCGCCGCTACTCCACCACCCTCGGCGCCCTCCGCCAGGTCCGCGCCGACTACCGCGCCGCCCAGCAACGCGCCGCCCTCGGACTCCCCGACCCCGACGACCACCCCGCAGCCACCACCCGCGTCATCGCCCACTGGGCCTACGCCGGCCACGGCCACACCCCCGGCGAATCCTGGCTCGCCGCCAACCTCGCCCGCGAGATCCAAAACAACCGCGAGATCGCCCGAGAAGTACGCGCCGAACTGGAGACAGAGGAGAGCTGGACATGAGCGCCCGCACGCTGCCCGAGCGGTTCCTGACCCCGGTCGACCTCGCGGACCTCTTCGGCGTACCGGTCGAGACCGTCTACCAGTGGCGGCGCAAGCGCACCGGCCCCCGCGGCTTCCGGGTCGGCAAGCACGTCCGCTACGACCCCGAAGTCGTCCGCCGCTGGGTCACTGAGCAGACGAGCGAGGCCGCCTGATGGCCGGACACATCCAAGACCGCTGGTACAAGACCGAGATCGGACCGGACGGCAAGCCCCGCAAGGTCAAGAGCGACCGCTACGGCTCAGGCATGCGCTACCGCGCCCGCTACGTCGGCCCGGACGGCACGGAGAAGAGCAAGTCCTTCCCCGACCGGCAGAAGCGTCTCGCTGAAAAGTGGCTCGTCAACATCGAAGCCGACATGACACGCGGTCAGTACATCGACCCGCGAGCGTCTCGCATCACCTTCCAGCAGTTCGCGGAGCGCTGGCTGACCGCGCAGACCACAGACCCGACACAGGTCTCGGTCGAAACGCGGCTGCGGCTCCACGCCTTTCCGCGGATCGGTTCGCGGCCTCTGGACTCCTTCCGGCCGTCCCACATCCAGCAGCTCGTCAAGGCCCTGGAAGATGCCCCGATCGAGGGAACGTACGCGCGCACCATCTACGCCAACGTGCGGGCCGTCTTGTCGGCCGCCGTCGATGACGGGCTACTCAGCCGCAACCCGTGCAGCGCAAAGTCCGTACGTCCTCCGGCTGTTGAGTCCGGTCGCGTCATCCCATGGCTCCCGGAACAGGTCTTCGCCGTACGGGCCGCGCTCCCGGAGCGCTATCAGGCAATGACCGATGCCGGCGCCGGTTGCGGTCTTCGCCAGGGCGAGATCATCGGGCTTGCCGAAGATGACGCCGTGGACTTCGAGGCCAACACCCTTCATGTCGTACGGCAGGTGAAGCTCATCCGTGGAAAGGCCGTGTTCGCGCCGCCGAAGGGCAACAAGGAACGTGATGTCCCGCTGCCCTCCTCAGTGGCCGACGCGTTCCGCGACCACTTGGACGCCTTCAAGCCGGTGCCGGTCACGTTGCCGTGGAAGAAGCCCGATGGGCCCCCGGTCACGAAGCGCCTCCTGTTCTCGAACACAGCTGGCGGCATCGTCTGGCGGAGCAACTTCAACGTGCAGGAGTGGAAGCCCGCCCTCGCTGCGGCCGGCCTTATCCCCGAACCGGAACAGGGCGAGCCTTACGACTCGGCGCGCGAGCACGGCATGCACGCCCTACGGCACTCCTACGCTTCGGTCCTCCTGGACGCTGGAGAAAGCATCAAGGCCGTGAGCGAGTACCTCGGGCACAGCGACCCGGCAATGACGCTCAGGGTGTACGCGCACCTGCTGCCGACCAGCAGTGAGCGCACCCGCAAGACAGTAGATCAAGTGTGGTGCACCGCACAGTCTTGAGACAGTCACACCAGACGGACTCTGTATGGAAGGCGTCCAGGGCTGGCGGGCCAATACCTTGCTGGCCCTATAGCAGCAACGGCTTACGAATCAACGGAAGCAAACCTTTGAACCGCAGGCGATTGACGCGTATAACTTAACTTTCTTTCGCGAAAGATAGCTATCCACCTTGGAAAGGTGCGCATAGTGAAGCTCGGAACGGCTATCGTGATGCCGCCCGCAGGCACTGCACGCCAGGCGGGCGGCAAGTCCCCGAATCGCGCTAGGAAGCGGAGACCACGACCACTATGGACAATCGTTCGCCGAGAAGCCACGGCCCCATGCCCGCTTGGGTAACTGGCCTCACCTATGTCAGCGCACTCGCCGCGGGAGCCGTCCTCATCACCGTTGGCGCCGCTACCCCCACAGAGGCGACCGCCTACATCGCCCCCTTCCTCGTCGTCTACGAGCGGGTGTTTGCCCGCCGCGCTTGAGGCCCGGCGGCCCACAGACGGCCCAGAGCACAAACGACGGCCCCCTATCAGCGGAGAAACCGCAGGTAGAGGGCCGTTTAGCTACCCGTGAGACGCGAGTTCTCCAGGTGCAGGCATGGTCCATCCAGTGTGGCAGATCATCCGGCGCGGCCCTGCGGAGAGCGGGGTGGGGGCCGTCACCTCGCCGCCTGCGGCCATGGCCTGTCCGGTCGCCCCCGCGATCGTACGGGCACACGATGGAGGGGAACGGAGCGGCCAGCGCGCTCGGCGTCGTCGCCGTCGGGGCGCGCACGTCGGAAGGAGGCGCAACGCCATGCCCCAGTACATGGACGTCCACCACGAGATGAAGGGCATCACGGGCGACCAGCTGAAGCAGGCCCACCAGGCCGACCTCGCCATTGAGAAGGAGGAAGGCGTCCACTTCGAGAGGGCCTGGGCGGACCCGCAGTCCGGCACGGTTTACTGCCTCTCGGAAGCGCCCTCGGCCGAAGCGGTCCAACGCGTCCACGAACGCGCGGGCCACCGGGCCGACGAGGTCCACCCGGTCCCCCTGACCGTATGAAACCCGGTCCTCGGACCGTATGAGTCGAGGGCCCGCCGTCCTAGTGCAGGACGGCGGGCCCTCGATGAGCGCGGTGCCGGGCGCAGAGCCCGGTAAGGGCCGGTCAGCCCGTACCGACAAAGATGACCAGGAGGAGCCATACCACCGGGGCCGTCGGCAGCAGGGAGTCCAGCCGGTCCATGATCCCGCCGTGGCCGGGCAGTAGCGTGCCCATGTCCTTGATGCCGAGGTCGCGCTTGATCATGGACTCGCCGAGGTCGCCGAGGGTGGCGCTGGCCGCGACCGCCAGGCCCAGGAGCAGGCCCTGCCACCACGCGCCGTTCTCGATGAGGAACTCCATGCACAGCGCGCCCGCCGCCATGGCGAAGGCCACCGCGCCGACGAGGCCCTCGCGGGTCTTGCCGGGGCTGATGCGGGGGGCGAGCTTGTGCTTGCCGAAGCGCCAGCCGACGGCGTACGCGCCGGTGTCGCTGACGACCGTGAGCAGCAGGAAGGTGAGGACCCGGTACGGGCCGTCCGCGTCCGCCGCGAGCATCAGGGCCACGAAGGTCGCGAGGAACGGCACGTAGAACGCCGCGAAGACGCCGGCCGTGACGTCCCGGAGGTAGTGGTCCGGAGGCTCGGTCATCCGCCAGACCAGCACGGCGAGCGCGGTGAGCGCCATCGCCACCCAGGCACCCTCGGCCCCGCGTACGTATCCCGCGACCACCATGGCCGTACCGCCGACCGCGAGCGGTACGAGCGGTACGCAGATGTCCTTGCGCTCCGCGAGGCGGGAGGTCAGCTCCCACAGCCCGACGACCACGGCGACCGCGATGACGCCCACGAAGACGGGCTTGTAGACGAACAGCGAGAGCACGATGATCGCGCCGAGACCGACGCCCACCCCTATGGCGGCCCGCAGATTGCGGCCCGCGCTCTTCTTCGCCGGCTTGTCCGAAGAGGGGCTGTCGTCCGGTGCCGGCGGGGATGTGGGCATGGGTTCCTGGGGGTGGTCATCGCGGAAGAGGGGGCCACTCAGCCGAGCGGCCCCCCGATCGTCCCGGTGGTCGTCCTGGTCTCCGCCTGCGTCGGGCACGGTGGGCATGGACCGAGTCTGCGCTGCCGCGGACCGGTCGTGCACGGGACCCGCCGACGGGGCCGGGGGCCCCTCCCAGCCGTAGCCGGGGGTCGGTCCCGTGCCGGCCGCCCATGGGCCGGCGCCGGGTGGGGTCCCGCCCGCCGAGGGCGAGGGCCGGGCCCCCCAGGATGACTCGTTCATCACACCTCGAGCAGCTCGGATTCCTTGTGCTTGAGCAGCTCGTCCACCTGCGCGACGTACTTCGCGGTGGTGTCGTCGAGCTCCTTCTCGGCGCGGCGCACCTCGTCCTCGCCGGACTCCTTGTCCTTGACGAGCTTGTCGAGGGTCTCCTTGGCCTTGCGGCGGATGCTGCGGATCGAGATCTTCGCGTCCTCGGCCTTGTTCTTGGCGACCTTGATGAACTCCTTGCGGCGCTCTTCAGTGAGCTCGGGGAAGTTCACGCGAATGATGTTGCCGTCGTTGCTCGGGTTGACGCCGAGGTCGGAGTCGCGGATGGCCTGCTCGATGTTGCGCAGCGCGCTCTTGTCGAACGGGGTCACCACGGCCATCCGCGGCTCGGGCACCGAGAACGACGCCAGCTGGTTGATCGGCGTCAAGGCACCGTAGTAGTCCGCCACGATCTTGTTGAACATCGCCGGGTGCGCACGCCCGGTGCGGATCGCGGCGAAGTCCTCCTTGGCGACCACGACGGCCTTCTCCATCTTCTCCTCGGCCTCGAGGAGGGTCTCTTCGATCACCACTTGCTCCTGGTCTTAATCGTAAGAAGCAGAGCCTCGCCCCTGCGCGCGTCTTCTCCTGCACGGTGTCCGACCGGCAGGCGGTTGTCCATCCCCGTGCCGTGGTCTTCCCACGGCCGGGAGTTGCCGCGCGTACGGGGGGCCGCCCGTACGGCGCGTACGGACGTGCTCTTCCGTACGGCCGTACGAACACGTGCTGCCCGTACGGATCCGCGGCGGTGCGGGCCGTCAGGCCCGGGTGCCCTGATCGCTGACGAGCGTGCCGATCTTCTCACCCTTCACGGCGCGCGCGATATTGCCCTCTGCGAGCAGCTCGAAGACGAGGATCGGGAGCTTGTTGTCGCGGCACAGCGTGATGGCGGTGGCATCGGCGACCTTCAGGTCGCGGGTGATGACCTCGCCGTACTCGAGCGCGTCGAACTTCACCGCGTCGGGGTTCTTCTTGGGGTCGGAGTCGTAGACGCCGTCGACCCCGTTCTTGCCCATGAGCATGGCCTGGGCGTCGATCTCCAGGGCACGCTGGGCAGCGGTGGTGTCGGTGGAGAAGTACGGCATGCCCATGCCCGCACCGAAGATGACGACGCGGTCCTTCTCCAGGTGGCGGATGGCGCGGAGCGGGATGTACGGCTCGGCGACCTGCCCCATGGTGATGGCGGTCTGCACGCGGCAGTCGATGCCTTCCTTCTCCAGGAAGTCCTGGAGGGCCAGGCAGTTCATGACCGTGCCGAGCATGCCCATGTAGTCGCTGCGGGCCCGGTCCATGCCACGCTGCTGCAGCTCGGCGCCGCGGAAGAAGTTGCCGCCGCCGATCACGATGGCGATCTCGTAGCCCTCGCGGACCACGGCCGAGATCTCACGGGCGATGGCGTGCACGACGTCCGGGTCGACACCCAAACCGCCGCCGCCGGCGAACGCCTCCCCCGAAAGCTTCAGAAGGAAGCGGCCCTTCCCCTTTTTGTGGGCTTTGTCCGCGCCGTCGGCACCGTGATTCATTGCGCTCTCCTCGTGCACATACGAAGAAGGCCATTGCCGGGGGTCTGGTCAGATCCCTGTACGGCAATGGCCTCCTCGTCACATCTGCGGTCGGCCGGTGAGCGGCCGACTGCGTACGACCCTAGCGGGGCCGCGGGTCATTCGCTGCCCTGCGACAGGCCCTCGGCCCCGGAGGCCGTGGCCCGACGGCAAAGCTTCCGCTCAGCTCAGATGCCGACCTTGATGCGCGCGAAGCGCTTCAGGGTGACGCCGGCCTCCTGGAGGACCTTCTCGACGGACTTCTTGTTGTCGAGCGCGTACGGCTGGCCGAGCAGCGTCGCGTCCTTGAAGAAGCCGTTGAGGCGACCCTCGACGATCTTCGGCAGGGCAGCCTCGGGCTTGCCCTCCGCACGCGTGGTCTCCTCGGCGACGCGGCGCTCGGCCTCGACGACCTCGGCCGGAACGTCCTCGCGGGAGAGGTACTTCGGCGCGAAGGCGGCGATGTGCTGCGCGACGCCCTTGGCGACCTCGGCGTTCTCCTTGTCGAGCTCGACGAGGACGCCGATCTGCGGGGGCAGGTCGGGCATGGTGCGGTGCATGTACGCCAGCACGAAGCCGTCGGTGAACTGCGCGAAGCGGTCCAGGACGATCTTCTCGCCGAGGTTGGCGTTGGCCTCGTCGACGAACGCCTGGACGGTCTTGCCGGCCTCGATCTCGGAGGCGAGCAGGGCCTGGATGTCGGCGGGCTGCGTCTTGGCGACGTGCGCGGCGATCTCGTTGGCGACGGCCTGGAACTTGTCACCCTTGGCGACGAAGTCCGTCTCGCACTTGAGCTCGACGATGACGCCGGAGGTGTTGTCGTCGGCGATCAGGGAGACCACGGCGCCGTTCTCGGCGGAGCGGCCCTCGCGCTTGGCGACGCCCTTCTGGCCCTTGATGCGCAGCGCCTCGACGGCCTTGTCGACGTTGCCCTCGGCCTCGTCCAGCGCCTTCTTGCAGTCCATCATGCCGGCGCCGGTGAGCTCACGGAGCTTCTTGACGTCAGCGGCGGTGTAGTTCGCCATGATCTGTTGAGTCTCTTCTCGAAAGTCGAAAGATCTACGGGTGGACGGCGGGGGCGGTGCTTGTGGCACCGGCCCCCGCCGTCATCATCCGATGCTGAGGTGTCAGGCCTGCTCGGCCGGCTTCTCGGCCTCGGCCTCGGCGGCGGGGGCCTCGGCAGCGGCGGGCTCCTCGGCCGGCTTCTCCTCGGCCTTGGCCTCGTCGGCCTTGGGCTCCTCGGCCTTCTTCTCGCCCTCGAGCAGGTCACGCTCCCACTCGGCGAGCGGCTCGCCGGCCGCCTTCTCGCCCTTGGCCTCGGCGCCACCGGAGCGGGCGATGAGGCCCTCGGCGACGGCGTCGGCGATCACGCGGGTGAGCAGGGTGACGGAGCGGATCGCGTCGTCGTTGCCCGGGATCTTGTAGTCGACCTCGTCGGGGTCGCAGTTGGTGTCGAGGATGGCGACGACCGGGATGTTGAGCTTCCGGGCCTCACCGACCGCGATGTGCTCCTTCTTGGTGTCCACGATCCAGACGGCGCTGGGCACCTTCTGCATCTCGCGGATACCGCCGAGGGTCTTCTCCAGCTTGGCCTTCTCGCGCGAGAGCACGAGAAGCTCCTTCTTGGTGAGACCGGAGGCCGCGACGTCCTCGAAGTCGATCTGCTCGAGCTCCTTGAGGCGCTGCAGACGCTTGTAGACGGTCGAGAAGTTGGTCAGCATGCCGCCGAGCCAGCGCTGGTTCACGTAGGGCATGCCCACGCGAGTCGCCTGCTCCGCGATGGCCTCCTGGGCCTGCTTCTTGGTGCCAACGAACATGACGGAGCCGCCGTGGGCGACGGTCTCCTTGACGAACTCGTAGGCGCGGTCGATGTACGACAGCGACTGGAGCAGGTCGATGATGTAGATGCCGTTGCGCTCGGTGAAGATGAAGCGCTTCATCTTCGGGTTCCAGCGGCGGGTCTGGTGCCCGAAGTGGACGCCGCTCTCCAGCAGCTCCCGCATCGTGACGACGGCCATGGCCGTTCTCCTCGTGTTTCTCGGTTCCACCGCGGCCGGGCGGCCGCTGTGCCTGACGCCCCTGCGCGCCTGCCTGCACGGGGGCTCCGGCATGCACCGGGACACCTGTTCAGGACCGAGGGACGCGGCCACCGTGTGCGCTGTGTCTCGCTGCGCTCCTTACAGAACACGGGGAGTCACGCGCCGGTGGCGGGGCGTGCGAAGTCGACCCGGTCACCCGGATCGCCACAAGAAGTGTACGGGACCGCCGAACCGCCTAGCGACATGCTGCGGGTGGGGAGGGGGTCGGCGGTGGAGAGGAGAG
>NZ_NHSG01000298.1:0-4691 GCF_020024005.1 Streptomyces purpurogeneiscleroticus | reverse complement strand
CCTCGACCTCCCCGAGCATGAGCCTGAACGCCGGGCTGAACGACGCGCTCGCCAACGCGGGCAGGGCCGAGGTCGATCCGCTGATGGACAACGCGCACCGTACGACGCACGCGCTGGGCGACGGCGACATCGAGGGTCTGGTGGACGGCGCTACCGGCGTCGCGGGGCATCTTCCGCTGGCCGGCCTGCCGCTCGGCAAGTAACGCCGCTGGGCGGCCGATCCGGCGCAAGGATCAGCCGCCGTGCAGCGGGACGGCGTACGGCCCGTCCGGGCCCGCGACCGCGGGGACGGTTCCAGGTGAAGGGGATCGGAATCGCCCCCGCTGATCGGCCGCTCGATCAACATACCTTGCTCCGGCCCGTTATTCGGCGCACCGCCGAATTTACCGTCGAACGGCGGAAGCCGGCCGTCGGTCCGCTTTCTCGGGATTGCGTGCGGGATTCCGCGGGTCGAATGCGCTCCCGGTGAGCCGCGTATTCCACCGTACGGCTGTGCCGTCGCGGTGAATTGGCCGCCCGGGCGAAGAACCATATGGGTGAAAGTGCAAAACCAAACCCGCTGAAACGAGTTGGGCAGAGCGCTCCGGATGCGGGCATTCAGTAACAAGAAGGGTGAATCGTGATCAAGAAGTTCATGGCCTCGGCCGCAGTCGCAGCGTCCATCGTCGGTGCCTCGGCCGCCGCCGCTCCCCAGGCGATGGCTGTCGGTGACGACGAGGGTGCCACCGCCGTCAGCGGCAACGGTGCGTCGCAGTCGTTCGGCAACTCCACCACCCACGGCAACATGAGCCCGCAGATCGGTCTGATCCAGGGCTCGCTCAACAAGCCCTGCATCGGTCTGCCGGCCAAGCTGAACGTCGGTTCGCTCATCGGCCTCATCCCGATCACGGTCCAGGACATCAACGTCCTCTCCTCGCCGCAGAACCAGCAGTGCACCGAGAACTCCACCCAGAACAAGGGTGACGAGGCGCTGTCGCACCTGCTCGACGACATCCCGATCCTGTCCGCGAACGGCGCCGGCAACAGCTGAGCGTGACGAGAGCCCGGGCCGTTCCTCCGCGGGGACGGCCCGGGCTTCTTGCTGCCCGGAGGCCCCCGGGCGCTCCAGGCCCGAGGCCCCGAGGAGCCGTGGAGCCGGGCACGGCTGTGGCCCCGGCCGCCGCGGGTGGGCGGCGGACCGGGGCGGGCCTCGCGTACGGCTCAGAGTTCGTACGGCCGTTGGCGGGGTGGCCGACGCGGCGGGTCCGGTACGCGCGGCGGCCTGAGCGGCGGAATGCGCGGACCGGCCTGCGGCTCGGCGTCGTCGGGGCGTTCGCGGCGGGGCGGGAACGGGCCCCGCGCGTGCCACTCGGCCAGCAGCCGGTCGTAGATCGGCGTCGGCTCCTCCCGTACCCAGCGGCCGGGCCGTGGCACGCGGGGAGGCTGCGGGTCCGCGTGCTCGTCGTCGTCCTTCATGTCCACGTCCACGTACAACCGCCCGCCCCGGCCCCGGGTTATGCCGGGTGTGGGCCGAAGGAGTTACACCGAAGGAGTTGGACCGGCGGAGCCGAGCGGGACGGCGGGCCGTGTCAGTAGTCCACGTCCGGGGTCTGCTCGGGCGGAGTCTGCGCGGACGGCTGCTGCTGCGGGCCGTTGGCGATGGCCTTGGCCAGGTCGCCGGCGGCGATGAGGGTCTGCTGGGCGGCGGTGACCACGTCGGCATGGTCGCGGGCGCCGAGGACCTCCACCAGCGCCACGATCTTCGCGTGCAGATCGCCGACGGCGCGGTCCTGTGCGCCGGCGGCGGCCGGCGCCCGGGTGTCGGTCCGCTGCGGGCTCCTGGCGGCATCCGTGCCGGCCGGGCCGGTGGGCGCGGACCGAGCGGGCGCGCCGTACGGGGTGGCACCGGCGTACGGATCGGCCTCGGCGTAGACGTCGGAGGACGCGTCCGTACCGGTGTACCCGTACTGCTCGTACGGGTCGTAGCCCGGAGCCGGCTGCGCGTCGCGGCCCTCCAGCCTGGCGAGTTCCGCGGCGATGGCCTGGGCCTCGGTCTTGGTGTTCGCGGTGGAGGTGGTGTCGTCCTTCTTCAGCGCGTCGCCGACCACGTGGAGCACGTCGCTGAGGGCGCCCAGCAGGCCGCCGTTCTCGTTGCCGTTCTGGGGGGCGTCGGGGGCGGGCGCCATGACGGCCGCGTCGGGAGGGGCGGCGTTCCGCTCGGCGTAGGACGCGGCGGCCGGGCCGGCCGTGCCGAGGACGAGGGCGCCGCAGGCGGCGGAGGTGACGACGAGTCCGGACTTCCGGGGCATGCGCATGGTGGTCCTTTCGGGTGACCGGTAGGAGCGGCGGTGGTCGGCGCGGCAGTCCCGTCGAGCGGTACCGCCGAGCGGTGCGTCGGGGAAAAGCCGAGATACCGTCACGGTGCAAAGGCCGGTCGCTCCGCGCAATTCATCGGCAACGCGCCGTCATGCGCCGCTGGTTGCGGTCGCATTGTCTGACCTGCCGTTTCGGCCCGAGCGGCGAAGACGGCGGGGCTGCGGCCATTCGTGGCGGCGCGGACGGGCAGACGAGTGGCCCGTGCGGGCGCGGCAGGAGGCGACCGGCCGCCATCGGGGGCTCGGCCGGGTGGCGCCGCGCGCACGGCCGGGTGGCACCGGGCCCGGAGTCATTACCTCCCGGCCCGTGACGGCGTTGCACTGGGTGTGGCGGAACGTGTCACTGACCGTGATGCGTGGGCCTTCGCGGGGCGGTGCCGTCCTCACCCTCCGGCACCGTCCCGCCTCCCGGCAGAGGCGCGTTCGTACGGCTGAGAGAACGTATCTTCATGCTGTCCCCGGTGCAGGCGTATTCCGTACCCGGTACGAGTGCGGGCCGCAACCCGGGGCCACCGGTCCGAGTTGAACCCCGGCGTGGAGCTCTTTCTCGACAGACAGCGCCCGGGAGTCGTGCCGCGCCCCGCGATGGAGCCGACCCCGATCTACGACCGGCTGCTGGCCGAATGGCGGGCGGGCACCGTCCGGCGGCCCGTCGCCCTGTGGCCGCACGACAGCACGGTGTGCGGCACCGGCCAGGGGCCCGGCGGTCCGGGCCCCGGCCCGGGAGGACCGGGCCGCCCCGGCGGCCCGTCCGGCGGGCGGCTGCCTGCCGTGGTGCCGCCCTCGATGGTGCGCAGGGGCAGGGTGCCCGTCGCGCCGCGGCCGGTGGCCGCCTCGCACCCCCTGTGAAAGCGGCGCCGGCCGGCCCTCAGCGAGCGGCGTTCGTACGGTCCGGCGGGCAGTCGCGCGGCCGCGGAATGGCCGGGCCGAAGGCGAGCGCCTGCCGCACGACCTCCTGGGCGGTGGGCGGTACGTCGGGCCAGAAGATCAAGTCACTGACGTAACGGCACTGCAGGACCTGCTCCAGCCAGTCCAGATGGGCATAGAGCCCGGCCTCGCCGTCGTACGCGCCGTCCAGGATGCGCTGGACGACGGCGACGGCCTGCTGCCGTACGGCCTCGTCCGGGACGCCGTCGCGGGCGCCCGCGACTCCGGCGTCGCCGCAGCCGTCGTCATCGCCGAGTCCCTCGCCGTCGCGGCCCCCGCTGCCGCTCCGGTCGCTCTGGTGGCTCTCCAAGCGTGGCTCCCTGTCGTCCCTGACCGGTCCCCCAGAGCCTGTCACTCTTCGGCGGCCACCCAAACCTCCGTGCCCTGGCCGGCGACGGCGGTATGTGGCTGCGGATCCGGCTCGGCGGTTGCGCTCCCCCGACGGACGGTGTGCGCGCCGGCGCACCGACGGGCCGGATCCGATGTGACGATCTCATCGGACGGGTCCAACGGCTGACTAACATGTGGCCAACCATGTGGCCAACGGGTCGGCCGGTACGGAGGAGCAACATGCGGTTCGGCCTGTTGGGCCCGCTGACGGTGCACGACGGGGCGGGCGGGGCCCGTCCCCTCAAGAGCGCGAAGGGCCAGGCGCTGCTGGCCGCCCTGCTGTTGCGGGCGAACCGCGTCGTACCGGTCGACGTCCTCAAGGAAGCGCTCTGGGGAGAGCACGCGCCCGCCTCGGCCAACGCCTCGCTCTACAACCACATCACGCGGCTGCGCCGGACGCTCGGCACGGACGGCGACGGCCGGCTGAGCTCGGTGGCCCCGGGCTATCTGCTGCGGGTGGGCGCGGGGGAGCTGGACAGCACCGAATTCACCGCCGCCGTACGGCGTGCACGGGAGGCGTACGTACGTGCGGACTGGGCCGCGGTGCTCGAGGAGGCCGCCACGGCGTCCGCGCTGTGGCGCGGCCGTCCGCTGGACGGGCTGCCGGCCGAGGTGTCCGACGCGCTGGACGCCCAGCCGTTCATCCAGCAACTGGAGGAGGAACGGCTCCAATTGCTGGAGTGGCGGTACGACGCCGAGCTGCGGCTGGGGCGGCACGGCGGACTGGCCCCGGAGCTGTGCCGGCTGGCCACCGAGCACCCGCTGCGGGAGGGCTTCCACCGGCAGCTGATGCTGGTGCTGCGCAGGACGGGCCGGCAGGCGGAGGCGCTCGCGGTCTTCCAGGAGCTGCGCCGGCGGCTGGTGGACGACCTGGGCGTCGAGCCGGGCGCGGCGGTCCAGGAAGCGCTCCAAGAGGTGCTGCGGGAGGACGAGCCGCTCCAGGAGGTGCTGCGGGAGGAACCGGAGCCGGCCCAGGGGGACGCGGTCGAGGACACCGTAGAGCGCGTCACAGGAGGAGAG
>NZ_NHSG01000297.1:0-5194 GCF_020024005.1 Streptomyces purpurogeneiscleroticus | reverse complement strand
GCGTTGCGCCAGAAGCGGTCGAAGCCGGGGTCGGTCGCGGGGGAGGGGGCCTGGTTTCCGGCGGTGAGTTCGAGGACGCGCGTGGTGATGTGCAGCGCCGACTCGGTGGCGACGGCCTCGGCGGCGGCCACGAGGAAGGCGATCTCCGCGCGTTCGTCGGGGCCTAGCCCCGGGCCGATCAGGAGCCCCTGTGCCATCGCGTCCGTCGCGCGGCCGACGACGGACGACGCGCTGTGCGCCGAGGTCGCCAACTCGCCGTACGCGAGCAGCAGATACGGGTCCTCGCCGGGAGCCGCCTCGTACTCGCCGCTGCCGGTGTCGGTGAACGGATGGACGCCGGGCGCCACCCGGCTGATGTCCCGCGCCTCGGCCAGGGCGCCCTCGGCGTTGCCCAGCCCGACGTGGAGCAGGATGAGGCGGAGGGCGAGCGGGGCGAGCGCGGTGTAGGGGGAGACGGTGTACTCGTCGCCCGGGACGGTGCCGAGCACCTGCCCGGCCGCCACCGGCACGTCCTCGAAGTCCACGGTGGCGGCCCCGGTGAGCCGCTGGCCGAGCCGCCCCTCGGGCGCCTCCGGACACACGGTGGTGAACGCCGGGTCCACGGCCACGATCACCGTCTCGCCACTGTCGGCGTGCACCGCCGACAGCAGGAGCCGGTCGGCGACACCCGCGCCGGCAGCAAGGCCACGCTGCCCGTTCAGTACGTACTTCCGCCCCGCCTTTTTCCCGACGGGCGTGAGCAGCAGCCCGGCCCCGGCCGGCGCGCCGGGTGCCTCGGTGCTGCCGGCCCAGAGCCACCGCTCGCGCGCCGCCCGGGACTCGATGCGGGCCGCGTGCTCCGGCGCGCCGAACAGCCGCGGCCCCCAGGACAGTACGTAGTGGCGGGCGAGGAGTTCGGCGACGGAGCTGTCGGCCGCCGCGATCTCCCGTACGGCCGCGCACGCGGTACCCCAGTCGGTGCCGCGCCCGCCCGGCCCTGGCGGCGCGAGGAAGCCCGGCAGGCCGGCCTCGCGCAGCCGGGAGACCTCCTCGAACGGCGGCTTGCCCGCCCGGTCCCGGGCGCTCGCGTCGACGGCGAGATCATCGGCGAGCTCCCGCACGGCACGCGGCAAAATTCCGTCGCCGTCCTGCTGCCCGGTGTCCGGCGGCGGCGCGACGGCGCGCCGGGCGGAGTACGCAGCCATCGCGGCGGTCACCTTCCCGTCGTACCGGCTTCGGCGGGCCGGACGTCCGCCGTGTCCGCGGTTTCCGGCGCGTCGGCCGCGGGCCGCGGTGCGGCCGCGGCGGTGCGGCGGTGCTCCTTGACCGAGTATCCGACGGCGGCCGCCCACAGCGCGTAGACCAGTCCGTACACCGTCCACTGAACGGCGTCACCGGCGCCGAGCCAGTCGCTCCGCAGCAGGGTGCGGATGTTGGTGAGCACGATGACCCCGCCGACCGCCGAGCCGAGGATGCGCGGCGGTACGTGGCGGACCAGCCAGGCGGCGATCGGCGCGGCGATCAGCCCGCCGGCCAGCAGGGCCACGGCCCAGAGCCAGTTGACGCCTTCGGAGCCGAGGCCGACGAGGAAGCCGAGGCTGGCCGCGACCGCCACCAGGAACTCGCTGGTGTCGATGGAGCCGATGACCTTACGGGGTTCGAGGCGGCCGCTGGCCAGGATCGCCGGCGTGCCGACCGGCCCCCAGCCGCCGCCCCCGGTGGCGTCCAGGAACCCGGCGACCAGCCCGAGCGGGGACAGGAACCGCTTGCGCAGCGGCTTGTCGAGGTTCCCGGTGGGCAGTCCGGCGAGCGTGAACCGGGTCAGCACGTACAGGCCGAGCCCCAGCAGGACGAGGGCCATCACCGGCTCCGCGACCTCGGTGGAGAGCGCGGACAGGAAGGTCGCGCCCGCGAAGGCGCCGACGGCCCCGGGGATACCGATCTTCAGCACGACGCGCCAGTCGACGTTGCCGAAGCGCCAGTGCGCCGCACCCGAGGCGAGGGTGGTGCCGATCTCGGCCAGATGAACGGTGGCGGACGCGGCCGCGGGATTGGTGCCCACGGCGAGCAGCAGGGTCGTGGAGGTGACGCCATAGGCCATGCCCAGGCTGCCGTCCACGAGTTGGGCCCCGAGCCCGGCCAAGGCCAACAGAATCAGCGTACGCACGGCTACCTCACAGATTCCCTATGTTTCCCACTGGATTGGTAGGGATACTGTCCGCGAAAATCTCCGACAGCAAGAGGCTGTTCAGCTTATGGACTAAGCCGTCTCTCTATGCGAGACAAGTGGGTCGCGAAGACATCCCTCAGGGATTCGTCCACGCCTCCGGCGACTCGGTCAACCCCAGTACCTCCGGCGGGAGTTGGGCCGCCGCGACATCGGCCAGCGAGACCCCGTCCAGGATCTGGCGGACGTTGGCGCGCAGCGCGACCCAGAGCGGCAGCAGCGACTCGGCGGGCCCGGTGTACGACAGCTCCGGCGGCCGGACGCCGCGCACCGACACCAGCGGCCCCTCCACCGCGCGGATGACCTCCGCGATGCTGATCTCCTCGGCCGGCCTGGCCAGCCGGTAACCGCCGTTGCCGCCGCGCTGGCTGCGGACGAGCCCGCTGCGGCGCATGTCGTTCAGGATGCCCTCGAGGAACTTGTGCGGGATCTCCTGGGCGGCGGCGATGGCCTCGGCCTTCAGCGGCCCGTCGGCGGTGGATACGGCGAGCTGCAGCGCGGCCCGTACCGCGTAGTCCGCCCTGGCTGAGATGCGCATAGCCGCATTATCCCGCACGGCCGGCGGCGCGCCGGGCGGCCCGGCGTCCGGCGCGGGCGCCGCGTCCTACGATCGTCCGGTGGCGCACGCGAACGATGACGGATACCTCCTCGACAACCGGCAGTCCGAGGCGGGGCAGCGCTTCGACGCGCTGTCCGAGCTCTTCGACCCGGTCACCTTCCGGCACCTGACGGCCGTGGGCGTGGCCGAGGGGTGGCACTGCTGGGAGGTGGGGGCCGGCGGCCCCGCCGTCCCGGCCTGGCTGGCCGCGCGGACCGGGCCGGCCGGCCGCGTACTGGCCACCGACATCGACACCTCCTGGATGCCACCGGACGCCGCGTTCGAGGTCGCGCGCCACGACGTGGGGACGGAGGAGCCGCCGGCCGGACCGTTCGACCTGGTGCACGCCCGGCTGGTCCTCGTGCACGTACCCGAGCGCACGGCCGCCCTCGAAGCGATGGTGCGCGCGCTGCGGCCGGGTGGCTGGCTCGTACTGGAGGACGCCGACCCGGCGCTGCAGCCGCTGAGCTGCCCGCACGAGTACGGGCCCGAGCAGCGGCTGGCCAACCGCCTGCGACGCGGCTTCCGCGAACTGCTCGCCCGGCGCGGCGCCGACCTGGCCTTCGGCCGCACCCTGCCGCGGCTGCTGCGCGAGTCGGGCCTCACCGACGTCGCGGCCGACGCCTACTTCCCCATCACCTCGCCGGCCTGCACCGCCCTGGAGGCCGCGACCGTACGGCAGCTCCGCGACCGCCTGACCGACGCCGGTCTCGCCACCGACGAGGAGATCGAGGCACACCTCGCGAACATCGCCACCGGCGGACTCGACCTGACGACGGCACCGCTGATCTCGGCGTGGGGGCGCAAGCCGGTGGTCGATCAGACGCCGGTACCGCCGTGGCGGCGTGCGTGATCGGTCACGATCTCCCCGATGACATGCCGGGCGATGGCCGCCATGACCGGATTCGTGACCCGGTAGTACCGCAGCTCGGCGAGGGCGACCGACAGCGCCCAGCCGCGGCCCCGCGCCCAGGCCGCGTCGTCGGCCGCCACGGCGGTACGGAAGACGGCGCGCGCATCGACAGGCAGCAGGTACCACGCCGCGAGCAGATCGACTGCCGCGTCACCCAGCCCCAGGCACCCGAAGTCGATGACGGCACTCAGCCGCCCGTCCTCGACCAGGACGTTCCCCGGCTGCAGATCCGCGTGGATCCACACCGCGGGCCCGTCCGGCGCGGGCGCCCGCAGCGCCTCCTCCCACGCGGCGGTCGCCGTCTCCGTATCGATGACCCCGCGCAGCGCTTCCACATCACCACGCGTGGCGGCGTCCCGCGCCGCCAGGGGCTCACTGCGATAGGAGGGCGGACCACCAGCGGTATCGATGCGCCGCAGCGCACCGACGAACTCGGCCAGGTCCTTGGCGAAGAGACCGGCATCGAGCCCGAGACCGAGTCCGGGGGCGGACCGGGCGCGGCCCGGAAGCCACCGGTAGACGGACCAGTGCCAGGGATATCCCTCGCCCGGTACCCCCTTGCCCAGTGGTACCGGAACGGCGACCGGCAGCCGCGGGGCGAGCCGCGGCAGCCACTCGTGTTCCTTCGCGACATCCTCGGCGGACCCCGCGGTGCGCGGCAGCCGCACGACAATGTCACCGCCGAGCCGGTACATGGCATTGGACGTCCCCGCCGAATCCACCGGCTCGACGCCGAGCCCCGCCCATCGCGGGAACTGCGCACCGACCAGCCGCCGCACGAGACCCACATCGATCCCGCCCCCGCCGTCCTGCATGAGCCCCCCTCGGTCCGGGTGCGGGAATCACGGTGGCTTCCCGCTGCGTTCGGTCAACTATGCCCATGTCAGAGATCGATGCCCTCGTGTTCGACGTACTCGGCACGCTCGTCGACGAACCTGCCGGTATCCGCGCCGGCATCCGTGCACTCGACCCGGCTCTCGACGATCCCGAAATCGAGCGGCTGCTGTCGTTGTGGCAGCAGCACATCGACCGCGAGCAGCGTCGGATGCTCGACGGCGTCCGGCCCTACCTCCCCAGCGACGCCCTCGACCGGGAAGCCGCCCGGCTCGTCGCCGACGCCGCCGGAGTCGACGACCCGGCCGCCGTAGCGGCGCTGGCCCGCTCGGGCCGCCGGCTCCCACCGTGGCCCGACACCGTGGCAGGGCTCGCCCGGCTCGCCGAACGGTTCCCGCTGATCGGACTCTCCAACGCGAGCCGGACGGCGCTGCTGGAACTCAACGCCCACGCCGGACTCCGCTGGCACCAGGCCCTCTCCGCCGAAGACGCCCGTACCTACAAGCCGGACCCGGCGGTCTACCGGCTGGCCGTCACCGTCTCCGGACGACCGCCGGAGCGGCTGCTGATGGTCGCCGCCCATGCCTGGGACCTGCGCGCAGCGCAGAACCTCGGCCTGTGCACCGCCTACATCGCCCGCCCC
>NZ_NHSG01000296.1:0-14468 GCF_020024005.1 Streptomyces purpurogeneiscleroticus | reverse complement strand
CGGCAGTCCCCCCACGCCCGGCTTCCCCGCCGGCCGCACCGCCGGACCGTCCGCCGGACTCCCCACGGGCCGATCAACCGTTCGATCAACCGGCCGATCAACCGTCCCGTCCGCCGACCGGTCGTCCCCGAGACCGTCCCCCGCCTCCGGTGCCGCCTCCTCGTCCGGCCCGAACAGGGCCCGGTAGCGCGGGTCCTCCCAGAGCACGGCGTGCGGCGCCAGCGCCCGGATGAAGCCCGCGTCGAGCCAGGCGACCAGGTCGGCGCGGGCCGCGGTGGCGGCGCGGTGCGCGATGATCAGGCGGGTGCCGGCGCGCACGTCGCGCAGCAGCGCGCGGCCGACGCGGAGTTCGGTGACCGTGTCGAGGCTGGACGTCGCGTCGTCGAGGATCAGCAGCCGCTCGGCGTGCGCGAACGCGCGGGCCAGGCCCAGGCGTTGCACCTCCCCGCCGGACAGCGGCACATCGGCGCAGGGCGTGGCGTACCCCTCGGGCAGCCGCCGGATGAAGGAGGCGGCGCCCGCCGCGTGGGCCGCCGCCTCCACGTCGCCCGGACCCGGCTCGTACACCCCGTACGCCACGGTGTCGTGGACGGTGTCGCCCAGCAGCGCGGGCCGTTCGAAGGCGTAGCCGATGGAGCGGCGCAGCGCGTAGTGGCTGAGGCTGCGCAGCGGCTCGCCGTCCAGCAGGACCTCGCCCGCGTCCGGTTCGATCAGCCGTCCGGCGACCGCGGCGAGCACGGACTTGCCGGTGCCGGAGCGGCCGACGACGGCCATCGTGCAGCCGCCGGGCACGCTCAGGTTGAGATCGTCCAGGACGGTGTGCCCGGCCTTCCGTACGGTGATACCGCGCAGTTCGAGCGCCCCCGCGCACGTCCCGGCGCCCGCTTCCGCCCGCGCGCCCGTCTCCTCCGGTACGGCCTCCCGGTCGCCGTACTCGATGGCGGGCAGGTCCTGGAGTTCGGTGATCCTGCGGGCTGCGGCGCGGCTGTGCACCAGGCCGTTGAGGTGGCCGACGAGCATGCCGACGCCGGCCGCGAGCACGGCGTACCGGGAGGCGGCGAGCAGATCGCCGACGCTGAGGGCGCCGCTGAGCAGCCGCAGCCCGCCGACGGCGAGCACGGCGATCTGCAGCAGCGGGATCAGCGCGGCGGCCTGGGCGGTGGACCGGCCCTGCACCCGCCACATGCGGTGGCCCTGACGGGAGAGGGCCGGGAGCGGCGCGAGAATCCGGGCGGCCTCGCGCTCGTGGCTGCCGGCGGCGGCGATGGTGCGGGCGCCGCCGATCGCCTCCAGGAGGCGTCCCGCGATGTCGCCCTGTATCCGCTGGTACTGCGCCACGCAGTCCCCGGTGTCGCGGACGAAGGCGCGCATCAGCAGCGCCAGCAGCGGCAGTCCGATGACGAAGGCGGCGGCGGTCCACAGGTCGAGCAGGGCCAGCGCCACGAGCGCGCCGACCGGGGTGAGCGCCGTCGCCGCGGTGGCGGCCAGCGCGGTGGGCGCGGTGCCGGCCGTACCGGCGTTGCCGACGATGCGCGACACCAGGTCGCCGGGCTCGTGGCGTTCGGTCGCGGTGGGCCCCGCGGCCAGTACGCCGCGCAGCGCCCGGCGCCGCAGCCAGGCGGTGGCGCGGGCGTCCGTCGTGCCGGTGAGCAGCCCGTCCAGCGCGCCGATGAGGACGAGCAGGGCGGTGAGCCCGGCGCAGGCGGACAGCCAGGGCCACGGCGCGGGGCCGCCGTCGAGGAGCAGGTCGAGCGTGTGGCCGAGGGTGGCCGGGAGGGCGAGACCGACCGCGGCGCCGCCGGTGGTGAGCAGCAGGACTGCCGAGGCCCGGGGGGCGCTGTGGCGCAGCGCGCCGAGCAGCAGCCGGTCGGCGGGTTTGGCGGTCACGGGTTCTTCCTCCCAGACGGGGTCTCGCGGACGGGGCGTGCGGTGAGCTGTACCTGACAGGCGAAGAAGCGGAGGGCGGGGATGGTGTGCGTGCGGCTCCCCCAGGAGCCGCACGCACACCGGTTCGTCCCGGCGTCGGCCACCGGAGCAGGCCGGGCGGTGCGGGCGGTGTGGCCGTGCCGGACCGGATCGGACCTCACGATCCGGGCCGGGCACGGTCACCTCCCGTTCCGCGGTCGGCCTGTATCACCTCCCGGTCCGCGGTCGACGCGTACCGGGACGAACCTGATCGGGGGCGGCGGCCGGACGGGGCCGGACCACCGCGGGGGTGACTCAATGGCAGAGGAGGAGGCTCACGTCGCTATTGGGGTCCAGGATGCTGGCGATGGCGTCCTCGCCGCCCTCGCGCTCCGGTGCCTCCAGCATCTGCAGTTCGAGCAGTGCCACGTCTCGCGCCCTTTCGTGTCGTGCCTCGTGTCGTGTCATGTCGCGGCCCTCAGATCCGCAGCCCGTCCGGCTCCGGCAGCGGCGGGAGGAACGGCAGCTGTACGGGTTCCTCGTGCAGGGCCGAGCCCAGGGCCAGCAGGCAGCCGGCCGTGCCCGTGGACAGGTCCATGGAGAGCCGCATCATCTGGTCGCCGGGGAAGGCCAGTTCGCCGCGGTAGGGCATGGCGTACCAGCTCAGATCGGCGATCTGCGCGGCGAGCGCGGCCTCGACCTCGGGGTCCGGAGTCGTCGTGCGGGCCAGGTGCAGCACCATGCCGGCGCGGCCCCGGAAGAGGCCGGGCTGCGCGTAGAAGCGGGCCTGGGTGGCCGGCAGGATCGCGGCCCGCGCCTCCTCGAACTCCGCGTCGGCGCGGTGCGTCAGGTAGTCGTCGAGCACCATCGCGATGCCCGCCGAACCCCCGCCGAGGTACGGCATGGTGCGCCAGCCCTCGTCGACCAGCAGCGTGCCGCGTTCGTTGCGGACGCACCGGGCGAGGTCGCTGCGCAGCGCCTGCGCGGCGAGGTCGAGCAACCCGGGGTCGCCGGTGCCTTCGTACAGCCGCAGGAAGAGCAGCGCGGGGCCGCTCGCGCCGCGCAGCAGCCCGGCCCGGTTCGCACAGCTCTCCAGCCGGTCGGCGGCGTGCCCCGCCGCCTCCAGCGCCCGGTCGCGCAGCTCGCGTTCGCCGCGCTGCCGCGCCAGGTGGTCCAGGGTGAGGCCGATGCCGGCCAGCCCGCCGTACAGGTCGGGCGCGAGCCGGTACCACTTCTCGTCGAGCACCCGCTCGATCAGCTCGTCGGCCCGTTCGCGGTGGCCGAGCCGGTCCAGTACGTAGGCGACGCCGGCGAGTCCGTCGTAGCACCCGAGGGGGGTGCCGAGGGGAGGCGGAGCGGTCTGCCGCAGTAACCACTCCTCGCCCTCCTCGAACCCCTCGGCACCCGTCTCGTGGAGCGCGTACAGGACACCGGCCGCCCCGTGGGCGATACCGAGTCCGCCGCCGTCGGCGAACTGGGCGATGTCGCCGGGGAACAGGCGGTCCGTGCGCTCGGGCGTGGCCGAGGCGAGGATGCCCCGGACCATGGACTCGCGGCTGCGCGGCCAGTCGGCCGGGTCGCAGACGTACGGTTCGCGGGTGTCGACCGCGACGAGGTGGCGGGCCTGCGCGGGGCGCCGGATGCGCGGCCTCGCGGGCCGGTGCGCGCAGATTGTCCGCACGGCCTCCTCCATGAACCCGGCCGGCACGCCGGGGAATTCGCGGACGACGATCTCGGCCAGGTCCGCCGCCTTGTCCCGCTCGATGGCCAGCAGCGTGGTCATCGGCAGGAAGAGCGCGAGGCGCAGGCAGGCCAGCGCGTACCGGTCGACCTCGTAACCCGTGCAGTCGCGGGGGGCGACGAAACCGGGGTGCGCGAGGAACTGGCGGCTGTCGTCGCCGGCGTGGGTGGCGGCCTCGAAGTCCAGCAGCGTGACGCTCTGTTCGTCGGGCGCGACCATGACGTTGAACATGTGCAGGTCGTTGTGGACCAGGCCGCGGCGGTGCACCGCGGCGACGGCCTGCTCGACCGCGGCGTGCATGCCCAGCGCCCACTCGGTGTACGAGGTGAGCGCCTCGGGGTCGGGGTCGGCGGTGAGCAGCGGGTGGCGCTCGGCGAAGAAGGAGTTCAGCGGCTTTCCGGGGATGTGCTCCAGGACGAGGAAGCGGTGGTCGCCGGCGGTGAAGAAGTCGCGCACCTCGGGAGCCACGCCGAGGCCCGACAGCCGCTCCAGGGCGGTGCGTTCGCGCTCCAGCCGGGTGACCGCGTCGGCGCGGTCGGCGGCGAGGCCGGCATGCGGCCTCGCCTCCTTGAGGACCACCCTCTCCCCGGTGCTCCGGTCCCGGCCGATGTAGACGCCGCCCCCGTTGGAGAAGTGCAGCGCCGACTCGATGGCGTACGGCAGGTCGGCGACGGTCGTGGCGTTGCGGGCCGCGAGCTGCGGGACCAGGAAGCCGGGCAGCGGGACCCACTCCGGCGTCCGGAAGGCGGGCTCGCGGCGGTCGGGCACCAGCCGCCCGTCGGCGTTCTCGATGGCGGGCACGAGCGCCCCGGTGCCGTCGACGCAGTACCGCCGGGCGAAGCCGCCGTACCGCACGTACAGCGGCCCGTCGTTCCACCGCAGGTCGCTCAGGATGTACGGGCCCGGCTCGCCGTCCAGCAGCGAGCCCAGCTCTTCCAGAATGCGGTGGCATTCCGCTTCGTCCAGCGGGTAAATGGTGGCGAATTTGCCGCTGGCGGCCCGGTCCGCGTACTTGGAATTCCGCAGGTGCAGCGGGCGCGGACCCGGCACGAATTTGAACGGAATCGCCCGGGCCACACAGTAGTCCCAGACCTTGGACGCTATCTTCTCCGCATTGTCCGGGCAGGCCGACACATGTATCTTCCACCCCTGCTTCGGCCTGCCCGGACGCGGATTCCCCTCGCTGTCCACGGGATTCACGTGGAGCCAGTCCCCGGAGAGGAAACAACGCCACCCTTCGGGGACTGCGCGCTGCGCCGCTTCGTACACCGCACTGTCGTCAGCCGCGGCGCTCTCCCCGACGGACAAACGATCCGGGGTTTCATAGAAATACCTGTCAGCCAGGCAGTACACCTCGTACCGCTTGTCCATCGTCTCCCCCCTCGGCGGCGTGGAATAGAGATTTCCACGCAAGGGGAGGGACGGACAGTCACAGACGTCATGAGGTCACCGTGAGGAACGCACAAGTAACTCTAAGTACGAACCAGCAGGTCGATCGCCTGTTCGACAGGGCCTCGGCCGGGGCGCTACTCCTCCGGCGGGAAGACTGATTCCCCGGAGTCCGCCGCCGTAATCAGGATCGCCTCGACCGGACATCCCTCGGCGGCCGCCAGCACGGCCTCCCGGGCATCCGTGACGCCCGCGACCGGGTGCGACTGCCGCGCGGAGTCCAGCCGGAAGTCCCCGGGTGCCGCGCTCGCGCACAGCCCCGAGCCGATGCAGACCCCGCGGTCCACCTCCACCTGCCAACGGTCACCCATGCGTTCAAGCCCCCGCCGGCAGGTGGATCATCTTGTGCTCCAGATACGCGCCGTACCCCTCGGGTCCGAACTCCCGCCCGATGCCGCTGTTCTTGTAGCCGCCGAACGGCCCGAGCATGTCGAGGCTGAAGGTGTTCACGGAGTACGTACCGGTGCGCACCCGGCGCGCCACCTCGATGCCGCGCTCGGTGTCGGCCGTCCACACCGAGCCCGACAGTCCGTAGTCGGAGTCGTTCGCGATCCGTACCGCCTCCGCCTCGTCCTCGTACGGCAACAGGCAGATCACCGGGCCGAAGATCTCCTCGCGGGCGATCCGCATGCCGGGGGTGACCTCGCCGAAGAGGGTCGGCTCGACGTACCAGCCGGTGTCCCGGTCCGCCGGACGGCCGCCGCCGGCCAGCACCTTGGCGCCCTCCTGCTGCCCGGACGCGATGTACTCCAGCGAGCGGCGGCGCTGCCGCTCGGCGACCAGCGGGCCGACCTCGGTGGCCGCGTCCAGCGGGTCGCCGACCTTCAGCGAGTTGGCGGCCGCGGTGAACCGTTCGGCGATCTCGTCGTAGTGCGAGCGGGGCGCGAGGATGCGGGTCTGCGCCACGCACGCCTGCCCGTTGATCATCCACGCGAAGGGGGTGATCCCGGCGACCGCCGCGTCCAGGTCCGCGTCCGGCAGGATCACCGCGGCCGACTTGCCGCCCAACTCCAGGGTCACGCGGGTCAGATGGCGCGCGGCCACTTCCATGACCCGCTTGCCAGCCGCGACCGACCCGGTGAAGGACACCTTGTCCACGCCCGGGTGCCCGACCAGGTACTCACTGACCTCCCGGTCTGCCGGAAGGATGGAGAGCACGCCCTCGGGCAGTCCCGCCTCGGTGGCGATCTCCGCGAGCAGGTACGCGTCCAGGGGCGTCTCCGGCGACACCTTCAGCACCACCGAGCACCCGGCCAGCAGCGCGGGGGCGAGCTTGGCGGCGGCGGTGAACTGCGGGACGTTCCACGGCACCACGGCCGCGACCACCCCGACCGGCTCGCGGCGGATCAACAGCGGCCCGAGGACGCCCTGCCGCCGCTCCTCGTACACGAAGTCGCCGGCGACCGTGATCGCCGCGTCCCACGCCATCATCGCGGCCAGCGACTGCACCATGACGCCCGCGGTGTACGGCGTGCCGTTCTGCGCGCTGATGAGCCGCGCGAACTCCTCGCTCCGTACGGCGAACGCGTCCTTGATCCGCGTGACGACCGCGATCCGGTCGGCGAGCGGTGTGTCCGCCCACACCCCGGAGTCGAAGGACGCGCGGGCGGCCGTGACGGCGCGGTCCACGTCGGTCCGCGAGGCGTGCGGCACCCGGCCGATGACCTGTTCGGTGTGCGGGGAGATGACCTCGATGGTGTCCTCGCCGGCCGGATCGACCAGCTCACCGCCTATGTAGAGCTGTCCGTGCTCGATCAGATCGGCCATCGACTCCGCCTCCTGCGGTCGCGTTACCCGATGTGTTACCCGGCTCATTACCTGACGCTGCATCAGAACTGATACCAGTTCTAGTTATGCTGGACAATGCACGCGACGGCGTGCGGGCCGAGAGGGGCATGGCATGCCGCACGTGATCGACCACCGGGGCGGGGTCCGGAGCATCGCCGTCCCCATACCGGACAACCCGCTCGGGCACACCCTCGTGCACGTCCTGGAGACGGACCGCGGCCCGGTGCTGATCGACACCGGCTGGGACGATCCGGCTTCCTGGGACGCGCTCGCCGCCGGGCTCACCGCCTGCGGCACCGACATCACCGAACTCCACGGCGTACTCGTCACCCACCATCACCCCGACCACCACGGCCTGTCCGCGCGGGTCAGGGAGGCGTCCGGCGCGTGGATCGCCATGCACGCCGCCGATACGGAGGTCGTGCGCCGCACCCGTGAGGCGGAGCCGGGCACCTGGCTCACGTACCTCATCGAGAAGCTGGCCGCGGCGGGCGCGCCCGAGGACCACCTCGCGCCGCTCTACACGGCCCGCGCCGAGGGGCGCACACGCGGGCTCCCCGAGAACCGTCCCGCGCTCCCGGACCGCGAGATCGTCCCCGGCGAGCTGCTGGACCTCGCGGGGCGGCGGCTGCGCGCGGTCTGGACGCCGGGCCACACCCCGGGCCATGTGTGCCTGCACCTGGAGGAGGCGCACCCGGCGGCGCACCCCGGCAACGGGCGCCTCTTCTCCGGCGACCACCTGCTGCCGTGCATCTCCCCGCACGTTGGCCTGTACGAGGACCCGGACGACGCGACGGTCACCGATCCCCTGGGCGACTACCTCGACTCCCTGGAGCGGATCGCGCGGCTCGGCGTCGCCGAGGTACTGCCCGCGCACCAGCACGCCTTCACCGGCGCCGCCGAGCGGGCGGCGGAGATCGTCGCGCACCACGAGGAACGGCTCGCGGACCTGCGCGCCCTGCTCGCCACCCCGCTCACGCCCTGGCAGCTCGCCGAGACCATGACGTGGAACCGCCCGTGGGAGGAGATCCCGTACGGCTCGCGCACCATCGCCGTCTCGGAGGCCGAGGCGCATCTGCGGCGCCTGGTGAAGCGGGGGCTGGCCGAGGCGGTGCCGGGCTCGGAGCCGGTGACGTACCGGGCGGTGTGAGGCACTTCCCGCCCGGGGGCGAAGGCGTACGTCACTCCGTACGTGCCGGGGACCGGTCGCTACCCGCCGGTTAAAGTGGTCCGGACAAGTTCATTCGTGCCCGACCGGGGGAAGCCGGTGGAAAACCGGCGCTGACCCGCAGCCGTGAGCGCTGGCGCGCACCCGTGCGCCGGAGCGAGCCGGAACACCCGGCGGGGCACACCCAAGGCTCCCGCGTACCGCACGGCCGCCCTTCAGCGGCCGCCCGGCGCGCGGCACCGTCGAGGTATACGGAGCTGAGCCCGGTGCCACCGCGCCCGCGCGCGTCGCGGACGTGGTGCGGCGGAGTACGGCTGCGTGACCTCCCACCTCGCGCACCCCGCGAACCGACCGAGAGGCACCGACCCCATGGCCATCACGGCCCGCTCCCTCGCCGCCCCGGCGCGCCGCTGCGCCGCGGCCCTGGCCGCCGCCGTGCTGTGCGCGGCCGCTGCCCCGGCCGCGTTCGCCGCCGACCCCGCGCCCGCCGCGTCCCCGAAGCTCCCGAAGGGCCTGTACGGCAGCACGGACCCGAAGTACGACGGCGTCTGGAGGCAGTCGCTGGCACTGCTGGCGCAGGACACCACGGGCGTGCGCCCGGCGGACTCGGCGGTGGACTGGCTCGCCGGACAGCAGTGCGCCGACGGCGCGTTCACCGCGTACCGCGCCGACCCGAAGCAGCCCTGCGACGCGAAGACGATGCGGGACACCAATCAGACGGCCGCCGCCGTGCAGGCACTGGCCGCGATCGGCGGGCACGCGGACGCGGTGCGCGAGGGCGTCTCCTGGCTGAAGTCCGCGCAGAACGACGACGGCGGCTGGGGCTCCGCCGCCGGTGCCCCGAGCGACGCCAACTCCACCTCGGTGGTGATCGGCGCGCTGGCCGCCACGGGCACGAAGCCGGAGTCGGTGACGGCCAAGAAGGACGGCGAGAAGGGCGGGAAGACGCCGTACGAGGGGCTGCTCGCCTTCCGCCTCGGCTGCGACGCCGACGAGAAGGACCGCGGCGCGTTCGCCTTCCAGGCCAAGGACGGGAAGCTCGCCGCCAACGAGGACGCGACGGCCGCCGCGGTACTGGGGGCGCTCGGCAAGGGCTTCGTCGTCGAGCCGGGCGCGCAGGCCCCGGCGAAGACGTCCTGCGAGGAGGCGGCCGAGGAACCGAGAGGTGCCGCCGGCGCTGCCGCGGAGCACCTCACCTCCGTCCTGGACGCGCACGGCCACCACCTGATGTCCGCGATGCCCGGCGCCGAGTCGCAGCCGGACGTCGGCAACACCGCCGACGCCGTCGTCGCGCTGGCCGCCGCGGGGCGCGCCGACGCGGCGAAGCAGTCGCTGGGCTGGCTGCGCGGGCACTCGGCGGCCTGGGCGAAGCAGAGCGGCCCGGCCGCGTACGCGCAGCTGATCCTCGCCGCGCACGCCACCGGCGGCGACCCGCGCGACTTCGGCGGCACCGACCTGGTGTCGAAGCTGAACGCGACCGGTCCGAAGCCGGCGTCCGCCGCCTCGGACCAGCAGGCCGACAAGGAACAGCAGGACGAGGGCGGCGTCTCCGTGTGGTGGGTCGTGCTCGTCGGCCTGGCCGCAGGCGCGGGCATCGGCTTCCTGCTGAGCGGGCGCAGGAAGCAGAACCAGCTGTGAGCAGCGCCGTTCGTCTCGCGCGCGGCCTCGGCGCGCTCGCCCTGGCCGGGGCGGCCACGGGCCTGGCCGCCGCGCCCGCGCACGCCGAGGAGTACCGCTACTGGTCCTTCTGGACGGCGGACGCGGCGGCCCACGGGGGCGGTTGGACGTACGCCACCGAGGGGCCGTCGACGGCGCGCCCCGAAGACGGCGGCGTGGCCGGCTTCCGCTTCACCGTCAGCGCCGACTCCGCGCGCGCCGCGAAGCCGCGCGCGGCCGCCGATTTCGACGCGGTCTGCGGCGGTACGAAGGCGGCGGACGGCCGCAAGCGGGTCGCCGTCGTCCTCGACTTCGGCACGGCGGCCGACGCCCCGAAGGGCGAGACCCCGCCCGCGGCCCGTACGGAGTGCGCGCGGGTGGCCGAGGACGCGAGCGCGGGCGACGCCCTGGCCGCGGTCGCGGCGCCGCTGCGGTACGACTCCAGCGCGCTGCTGTGCGCGATTTCGGGCTACCCGAAGACGGGGTGCGCGGAGCAGGCGGGCGGGTCCTCGAAGGAGTCCGAGGAGACCATCGGGTCCGCGGCGCCCGACGCCGGGGCGTCCGACTCCGGGGCGTCCGACTCCGGGGCGTCCGACTCCGATGACGGCGGGCCCTCCGCCGGACTGATCGGCGGCATCGCCGCGGTCGCCGTCCTCGGCGCCGCCGCGGTGTGGCAGGCCCGGCGCCGGCGCGAATGACCGGCCACCAGGGAACCGTGAGGACCGACGTGACGGGCGACGTGACGGGCGCACGGCCGGGTCGCCGCGCCTCTGCCCGGCTGCGCGCCCCTGACCGACTGCGCGCTCCCCTCGCCACGCGGGGGCGCGCGCTGCACGCCGGCGCGTGGTGGCTGTGGGCGTTGGGCCTGGCGACGGCCGCGTCCCGCACCACCAACCCGCTCCTCCTCGGCCTGCTCATCGGCGTCGCCGGATACGTGGTCGCGGCCCGCCGCTCCGACGCGCCCTGGGCCCGGTCCTACGGGGCGTTCGTCAAGCTCGGCCTGGTCGTGCTCGCCATCCGGCTGGTCTTCGCCTTCGTGCTCGGCTCGCCCGTCCCCGGTACGCACGTCCTGGTCACGCTCCCCGAAGTGCCGCTGCCGGACTGGGCGCGCGGCGTGCGGATCGGCGGCCGGGTCACCGCCGAGGGCATGCTCTTCGCGCTGTACGACGGGCTGAAGCTGGCCACGCTGCTGATCTGCGTGGGCGCCGCCAACGCGCTCGCCAACCCGGCCCGGCTGCTGAAGTCCCTGCCCGGCGCGCTCTACGAGGCGGGCGTTGCCGTCGTCGTGGCGATGACCTTCGCCCCGAACCTGGTCGCGGACGTCCAGCGACTGCGCGCCGCACGCCGGCTGCGCGGCCGCCCCGACCGCGGCGTCAAGGCGCTGCTCCAGGTCGGACTGCCGGTACTGGAAGGCGCGTTGGAGCGTTCGGTGGCGCTCGCCGCGGCGATGGACGCCCGCGGGTACGGGCGCAGCGCGCAAGTGCCGCGCGCTGTCCGGCACACCACCACGGCCCTCACGCTCGGCGGCCTCCTCGGCATCTGCGCCGGTACGTACGGACTGCTCGCGGCCCAGGGCGCCGGGTACGGGCTGCCGGTGCTGGCCGCCGGGCTCGCTGCCGCGCTCGCCGGGCTGTGGCTGGGCGGCCGCCGCTCGGTCCGCACCCGCTATCGGCCCGACCGCTGGGGCCCGCGCGCCTGGCTGGTCGCGGGCTCCGGCGTGGCGGTGGCCGCGCTGATGATCCGGGCGGGCTCGTACGCGCCCGCGGCCCTGCACCCGCCGGCCGTCCCGCTGACGGCGCCGGAGCTCCCGCTCTGGCCCGCGCTCTCGGTGCTGGTCGGGCTGGTGCCGGCGTTCGTCGCTCCGGTACCGGCGAACCCGCCCGCGAAACCCGCGAAATCCGCGAAGCCCGCAAAGCAACGCCCGCAGCACCCGAAGGACCCGAAGGAGACGACGACGTGATCCGGTTCGAGCAGGTGTCGGTCACCTACGGGGACGCCGGCGCGCCCGCCGTCCAGGGGGTCGACCTGACCGTCCCCGAGGGCGAACTCTGCCTGCTGGTCGGCCCGTCCGGTGTCGGCAAGTCGACCGTGCTGAACGCCGTCTCCGGCCTGGTACCGCACTTCACCGGCGGCACCCTGCACGGCCGGGTCACCGTCGACGGCCGCGACACCCGCACCCACCGGCCGCGCGAACTGGCCGACGTGGTCGGCACGGTGGGCCAGGACCCGCTCTCCCACTTCGTCACCGACACCGTCGAGGACGAGCTGGCGTACGGCATGGAATCGCTCGGCCTCGCCCCCGACGTGATGCGCCGCCGCGTCGAGGAGACCCTCGACCTCCTCGGCCTCGCCGGGCTGCGCGACCGCCCCATCAGCACCCTCTCCGGCGGCCAGCAGCAGCGCGTCGCCATCGGGTCCGTCCTCACCACGCACCCCAAGGTGCTCGTCCTGGACGAGCCGACCTCCGCGCTGGACCCGGCCGCCGCCGAAGAGGTACTGGCCGTGCTCCAGCGCCTGGTCCACGACCTCGGCACGACGGTGCTGCTGGCCGAGCACCGGCTGGAGCGCGTCGTGCAGTACGCGGACCAGGTCATCCTGCTGCCGGCGCCCGGCGCCGCGCCCGTCATCGGCGAGCCCGCCGCGATCATGGCCGTCTCCCCGGTCCACCCGCCGGTCGTCGCCCTCGGCCGGGCGGCGGGCTGGTCCCCGCTGCCGCTGACCGTACGGGACGCCCGCCGCAAGGCCGGCGCGCTGCGGGACCGGCTGGCGGGGCGGACCCCGGCGCCCCCGGCATCTCCGGTCGGGGCGACCGACGCCCAGCCCCGGCCGTCCGCGCAGCTCCAACCGTCCGCCCCGATCGCCGAGGCCGCCGGACTCTCCGTACGCCGCGGCCGCATCGACGCGCTGCACCGCGTCGACCTGGCCGTGCGCCCCGGCGAGACCGTCGCCCTGATGGGCCGCAACGGCGCGGGCAAGTCCACGCTGCTCAACACCCTGGTCGGCATGCACGAACCGGCCGCCGGCTCGGTACACGTGGGCGGCGCGGTGCCGCACCGCACCGGGCCGCGCGAGCTGCTGCGCCGGGTCGGACTGGTACCCCAGGAGCCGCGCGACCTGCTGTACGCGGACACCGTCGGCGCCGAGTGCGCGGCGGCGGACTCCGACGCGGGCGCGGCTCCGGGCAGGTGCCGGGCGCTGGTCACCCGGCTGCTGCCGGACGTGCCGGACGGCACCCACCCGCGCGACCTCTCCGAGGGCCAGCGCCTCGCCCTCGCGCTCGCCGTGGTCCTCACCGCGCGGCCGCCGCTGCTCCTCCTCGACGAACCGACCCGCGGCCTGGACTACGCGGCCAAGGCCCGGCTGGTGGAGGTCCTGCGCGGGCTCGCCGCCGAGGGCCACGCGATCGTCCTCGCCACCCACGACGTCGAACTGGCCGCCGAACTCGCCCACCGCGTCGTCATCCTCGCCGACGGCGAGATCGTCGCGGACGGCCCGACCGCCGAGGTCGTGGTCGCCTCCCCGGCCTTCGCCCCGCAGGTCGCCAAGGTCCTCGCCCCGCTCCCCTGGCTCACCGTCCCCCAGGTCACCCGCGCCCTGGCCGAACTGGAGCACACGGCATGACCACGGCACCCGGCACGAGTCCACGGACGGGCGGGCAGGTGCGGGCGGTACGGCTCGGGCCGCGGTCGGTGGCCGCGCTCGTACTGGTCTCGGCTCTCGGCGTGATGGCCTTCGGCTGGCCACTGCTGGCCGACTCCGCGTCCGGCCTCGCGCACTCCAAGGACGCCCCCTGGCTCTTCGCCGCGCTGCTCCCCCTCCTCCTCGCCGTGGTCGTCGCGACCATCGCGGACGTCGGCCTGGACGCCAAGGCCATCGCGATGCTCGGTGTCCTCGCCGCGGCCGGCGCGGCACTGCGCCCCCTCGGCGCGGGCACGGCCGGCATCGAGCCGATGTTCTTCCTGATGGTGCTGTCCGGGCGGGTGCTCGGACCCGGCTTCGGCTTTGTGCTCGGCGCGGTCTCGATGTTCGCCTCCGCCCTCCTCACCGGCGGCGTCGGCCCCTGGATGCCGTTCCAGATGCTGTCGATGGGCTGGGTGTCGATGGGCGCGGGCCTGCTCCCGGGGCCCGACCGGCTCCGTGGCCGCCGCGAGATGCTGCTGCTCGCGGTCTACGGCACGCTCTCCTCCCTCCTCTACGGCCTGATCATGAACCTCCAGGGCTGGCCGTACATCGCGGGCCTCGCCACCGGCGTCTCCTTCGTCCCCGGCGACCCGCTCCCCGACAACCTCGCCCGCTTCGTCACGTACTGTCTGGCCACCTCCCTCGGCTGGGACCTCCCCCGCGCCCTGCTCACGATCGTCCTCACCCTCACCGTCGGCCCCACCGTCCTGAAGGCCCTCCGCCGCGCCACCCGCCGCGCGGCCTTCGACGCCCCGGTGTCCTTCGCCCCGGCCCCGGACCGAGCCCCGGCGCCCCAGAACGACGGCCGGTAAGGGCTCCCCCTGTGAAGCCCCGCACAAGGACCTTGGTCACATACGAGGCCCGGTAGCAGAAACCGGCGCGGGCCCGCCCCCGGCTCCCGGCCCTGCTCCCGCGCCCGGCTACGAGGTGGCTACGTAACAACGGTGCTTGCCCGCACCCCGAGCCACCTCCCACGGTGAAGTGGTCGCCGGGTCCGCAAACCTCACCGCGCCCGGCGGCACCCCCCGTACCCCGTCGGAAGGTCCTTCCTCCGTGCTGTCCCCCGTGTCCTCGGCCGCC
>NZ_NHSG01000295.1:0-52296 GCF_020024005.1 Streptomyces purpurogeneiscleroticus | reverse complement strand
ACTCGTCCAGCTCGACGAAGGACCCTTCGTCCAGCAGCAGGTCGATCCGCTCACGGGCGGTCAACTTGCCCTTGGCGTGCTGCTTTTCCACGGCCCGCGCGGAACCGGCATGGGTGGCTTCTTCGATACGGCGCTGAAGATCCGCCAGCTTGCCCGCGGTGGTGTGAATGGTGGTGTCGCTCACTGGTTGTTCCATCCCGAGGCTCATCGCTTTTAGAAGGTGTCGTGCGGGACGTGCATGCCCCACACGTCGCGCAGCGCGTGGGAGACCTCGCCGACCGTGGCGCGCAGGCGCAGGGCCTCACGCATCGGGTACAGCACGTTGTCGGTGCCCCGCGCGGCGTCGCGCAGTGCGTCCAGGGCGCCCTCGACGGCGTCGTTGTCACGCTCCTTGCGCAGGGCGGCGAGGCGCTCGCACTGGTCGGTCTCGATCTGGGGGTCGACGCGCAGCGGCTCGTACGGCTCCTCCTCGTCGAGGGTGTACTTGTTGACCCCGACGACGGTCCGCTCCTCGTTGTCGATCTCCAGCGCGATCTTGTACGCGGACTTCTCGATCTCCGACTTCTGGAAGCCCTGCTCGATCGCCGCCACCGCTCCCCCGCGGTCCTCGACGGCCCGGATCAGCTCCAGAGCCTCCCCCTCGACGTCGTCCGTCATCGACTCCACGACGTACGACCCGGCGAAGGGATCGACCGTCTTGGTCACATCGGTCTCGTAGGCGATGACTTGTTGGGTGCGCAGCGCGAGCCGGGCAGCCTTCTGGGTGGGCAGGGCGATGGCCTCGTCGTAGGAGTTGGTGTGCAGGGACTGCGTCCCGCCGAGCACCGCGCCCAGCCCCTGCAGGGCGACGCGGACGAGGTTGACCTCGGGCTGCTGCGCGGTGAGCTGCACGCCGGCGGTCTGGGTGTGGAAGCGGAGCATCTGCGACTTGGGGTTCTCGGCCTTGAATTCGTCGCGCATGATGCGCGCCCAGATGCGTCGGGCGGCGCGGAACTTTGCGATCTCCTCCAGCAGCGTGGTCCGCGCGACGAAGAAGAACGACAGCCGCGGTGCGAAGTCGTCCACGTCCAGGCCCGCGGCGATCGCCGCGCGCACGTACTCCTTCGCGTTGGCGAGGGTGAACGCGATCTCCTGCGCCGGCGTGGCCCCGGCCTCCGCCATGTGGTAGCCGGAGATGGAGATGGTGTTCCAGCGCGGCAGCTCCTGGTGACAGTAGGCGAAGATGTCGCTGATCAGCCGCAAGGACTGCTTCGGCGGGAAGATGTAGGTCCCGCGGGCGATGTACTCCTTAAGCACGTCGTTCTGGATCGTGCCGGTCAACTGGTCGCCGGATACGCCCTGTTCGGCTGCCACCAGTTGGTACAGCAGCAACAGCGTCGACGCGGGTGCGTTGATCGTCATCGACGTCGAGACCTTGCCCAGGGGCAGGCCCTGGAAAAGCGTCCGCATGTCCTCGATCGAATCGATCGCCACGCCGACCTTGCCCACCTCGCCGCGGGCGATGGCTTCGTCGGAGTCGTAGCCCATCTGCGTGGGCAGGTCGAAGGCCACGCTCAGGCCGCCGGTACCCGCGCCGACCAGTTCGTGGTAGCGCTCGTTGGACTCCTTCGCCGTGCCGAACCCGGCGTACTGCCGCATCGTCCACGGCCGGCCGGTGTACATCGTCGGATACACACCACGGGTGTAGGGAAATCTCCCCGGAGCGCCCAGCTTGGCGTCCGCGTCGAAGCCCTCCAGTGCCGAGCCGTCGTAGACCGGCTGGATCGCCAGACCGGACTCGCTCTGCGCAACGGAACCCACGCCAGACTCCCTCCTGGTACTCGATATCACTGTGACGGTACTCAGTACCATCGGCGGTGGCAAGTGGCATCCGGGGCCTGAGACAGGAGAGGATGGGCGCTCATGAGCAAGCCACCTGCGCGGATCCGACTCGCGGACGCCGCATTCGCCCTCTTCGACGAGCGTGGATACGAGCAGACGACAGTCGACGACATCGCCGAACGGGCCGGGCTGGGGCGCACGACGTTCTTCCGGCACTACCGGTCCAAGGAAGAAGTGATCTTCCCCGATCACGACCGGCTGCTCGACCTGATCCGTGACCGGCTGGCCACCTCCAGCCACAGCACCGCACTGGTCACCGTCTCCGACGCCGTCCGCCTGGTACTGCTGCACTACATCGAGGAGGGCGACCTCGCACGGCGGCGGTACGCGCTCACCAGCAAGGTCGCCGCGCTACGCGACCGCGAGATCGCCAGCGTGGCCCGCTACCAGCGGCTCTTTCGGGAGTTCATCGCGGACTGGATGGGCGACCCCACCGAGTCGGCGTCGCTGAGGGCCGAACTCATGGCCGCGAACGTGGTCGCCGCCCACAACCACGTACTTCGTCGATGGCTGAGGGGAGAGTCCTCCGACCCGGTCGCTGAACTGGACGAGGCAATGCGCGAAGTGCTCGCCCTCTTTGCGACGCCCGGTCCTCTGCCGGAGGCCGACGGCGGCACCACGGTCATCGCCTTCAGAACCGGCCAGGACCTCGACGCCCTGCTCCCCTCACTACGGCGCCTCATCGAGGACGACCCACAGAAGTAGGCCGCCGCCTCTGGGCAGGCATGAGAGAAGGCGTTCACTGACACGGAGCCATCCCGCCGGCTCAGGCAAGGTGCAGGCCCAGCGCGCGCTGCTGGTCATCAGCCCGGCCCGGGCGCGGAGCGCATCGAGAGTACGTGGCGTGGTCGGGGATGACCGAGTCGGCGGGCCCCGGTAGTCGGCTTATCCGCGCCCGTCGCCGTCGCCCGGCCAGAGCGCGCCGGCTGTGGCGAAGGCGCCTGCGTAGTGAACCAGACCGGTGGTCCCGTCGTCACCGCCTCCGTCGTCCACCTGCCCAACGACCAGCAGATGGTCGCCGATCACCTGAAGCGTCTGTGCCGCCAAAGGGCCCCCTGACAGGACCGAGTCCGACAGTCGTCCGACAGACCGACCGATCGCGGCAAGAACAGGGGGAAGATTCACATCATCCGGTCCCACAACGGCCTGCCCGTCTCGATAGACATCCAGCCCCCAACATGCACAGCCTCTCGGCCCTCCTGCGCAACGATCGACGCCACGAGCCCACACCGCCCATCACTCCCCCACCCCAACAAACACCCTCAGAAATCAGTCAGTCCCCCACACCTCGCTCCCTGAACAGCCCGGATGACGCCTGCCCGTCCGGAGAGCCGCGTGCCATGCTGTCCCCACAACGCACCTGCTACCGCAGGGCCGGTGCCGGTGCGAAGTACCTGACGTACTGTTCGGGGAGGCTCGATCATGTCGTTGCGGCCCTTCCTGGCTCCTTGTTCCGCTCAGCGCTGGTCGGGGGCGCGCCTGCGGCTGTGTGCCGTGGGAGTGGCCGTCGCCGTGGTGTTGTCGGTCCTGGCGGCCGGCTGCTCCGGTGGGGGTGGTAGGGCGGAAGAGGACGACACCTTCGTGTACCTCTCCCCCAAGGGGCTCGTCACGGAGTGGGACCCGGCCCGTTCGTACTCCGACGAAGTGGTCGTGCTGGCGAACGTGTACGAGACGCTCACCCGTTACAACGCCGACACCCGCCGGACGGAGGGGGTGCTCGCGACCGAGTGGTCCTCGTCCAAGGACCGTCGGACCTGGACGTTCACCCTGCGGGACGGCGTGCGGTTCCACTCCGGGCGGCCGCTCACCGCCGAGGCGGTGAAGGCGGCCATCGAGCGCACCATGAAGCTGAAGGCCAGCGCCTCCTACGTGTGGGACCCGGTGGAGAAGATCATCCCGCTCGGGACGCGGCAGGTCCGCTTCGAGCTGTCCCGGCCGGCGCCCCTGGACATCGCCGCCTCCGCCACGTACGCGGCCTATATCTACGAGGTGATGGACGACGCGGAGGACTACCGGGCCACGGACCGGGGCACCGGTCCGTACACCGTCAGCGCGTGGCGGCCGGGCAGCGAGAACGAGGTGGAGCTGACGGCGTTCGAGGACTACTGGGGTGGCTGGCACGGCAACCGCTACAAGAAGGTGATCTTCCAGGCGGCACCGCAGTCGTCCACAACGGCGCAGCTCATGAGCTCGGGGGAAGGGCACTACGCCGGCGGGCTGCCGCCGCAGCTGGTGGACACCCTGCGCGGCCGGCCGGGCCTCTCCGTGCGGGAACGGCCCTCATGGCAGACCCTTATCGGCCTGCTGAACACCGAGAAGGAACCACTGGACGACGTACGGGTGCGGCGGGCCGTTGTGCTTGCGCTGGACTACGGGGAGCTCATCGCCGCGAGCAGGGGCGCACTCGTACGCTCCGACGGTGTGATCCCGCAGGGCCTGCTCGGGCACACCAACGACCTCGACCTGCCCGGCGACGACCTGGCCGACGACCGCAAGCGTGCGCGGAAGCTGCTGAAGGAGGCCGGGTACGGCCCGGGCAGCGGCCGGACCGTCGAACTGGAGCTGACCTACCCGGCGGGCGACGACACCATCCGCACCCTCGGCGATCTGATGACGGCACAGCTGCGCCCGTTCGGCATAGACCTCGAGGTCCGGGGCCTGACGTGGTCTTCGGCCCAGTGGCCGCGCGCCAAGAACAAGGACCCGGACGAGCGCCAGGACATCTTCGTCATGTACTGGTGGCCGGACGACGCCGAGTCGCTCTCCTACTTCCGCAATGTGTTCCGTACCGAGAAGGAGATCTCCTACAACCTCGCCTACTACTCCAACCCCGGACTCGACCGGCTCATCGACCGGGTCGGCGCACTCACGGCCACCGACCCGGCCCGGGCCGTGCGGACGTACCGCACCATGCAGAAGACCGTCATCGACGACGCGCTCGTCCTCCTGCTCGGTACCACGGTCTACCACCGGGTGCTGAGCAGCGACGTCAAGGGATTCACCGACAACCCGGCCTACGCCAACGTCGTGTTCGTCCATGACCTCACCCACCGCTAGGCCGGGGTGCGGACGTGGTGCGCGCCGGGAACGGCCGCGGAATGCCGGTGCTCCGTTACGCGGCGCGCCGGGCGGGGCTGTCGCTTCTGGTGGCCCTCGGTGTGGTGGTACTGACGTACCTGATCGCCCGCGTGGTGCCCAGCGACCCGGCCGGCGTGTGGGCGGGCCCACGGGCCACGGCCGCCGAACGGGCCCGTATTCGTGGTGAGTTGGGTCTGGATCACCCGGTCCATGAGCAGATCGTCTCCTACGTGACCGGCGTGTGGCGCGGCGACTGGGGTGTTTCCGTACGCACCCACCGCCCCGTGCGCAGTGATCTGTTCGGGCTGCTGCCCAACAGCCTGCAGATGGTTCTCGCCGGGCTGGCCGTCGGGCTCGTCGTGGGGGTGCCCGCGGGGCTGGTCGCGGCGCGGTGGCACGGGCGGTTCCCCGACGCGCTGGTGCGGTTCGGCGCACTGCTGGGTGCTTCGATGCCGGTGTTCTGGCTGGCGCTGCTCCTGCAGATGTTCTTCGCGAGCCGGCTCGGACTGCTGCCGATCGCCGGCAGCCACGACCGCACGGTGCTCACCCAACATCCCGTGACCGGCGTCACCGGCCTGCCGCTGCTCGACGCAGTCCTCACCGGCAACCGGGCAGCGGCCGCCAGCCTCCTCGACCACCTGATCCTGCCCGCCCTCGTGGTGGCCACCTATCCGGCCGCCGTCGTCGCCCGCCTGGTGCGGGCGAGCGTCATGGACGCACTCGGCGAGACCCACATTCAGATGGTGCGCGCCCTGGGCTTCCCCGAGCGCACCGTACTCGGCCGCTTCGCGCTGCGGCTCGCCTGGAACCCGGTACTGCAACTCAGCGCACTGGTCTTCGGATACTCGCTGGTCAACACCTTTCTGGTGGAGGCGGTGTTCAACTATCCGGGGCTCGGGCGGTACGCGGCCGACGCGGTGAAGGCCCTCGACGTGCCGGCCGTCCTCGGTGTGACCCTCCTGGTCGCGTTGCTCTACCTCGCTGCGAACCTGGCCGTCGACCTGGCACAGGCCGCCCTCGACCCACGCATCCGACTGCGGTGATCGCGTATGACGACCTCGCCTTCCCTCTCGCGCCCCTCCCCCACCCGCCGGGCGCCCGGCGCGCTGCGCGGCCGGTCGACGCTGGTACTGGCAGTCGGCGGTCTGCTGCTCATCGCGGTACTGGCGCTGCTCGCGCCCGTACTGGCCCCGTACCCGGAGCACGCGACCGGCGCCACCGACACCGCTCAGGCACTGCGTCCTCCCTCGTCCGCCCACTGGTTCGGCACCGACGAGCTGGGCCGCGACGTGTTCTCCCGAGTGCTGTACGGCGCGCGGATCGGGCCGTTGGTCGCGGTGGTGGTCGTGACGGTCGCCCTGCTGGTCGGTACCGCGACCGGGCTGGTCGCCGGGTACTTCGGCGGGTGGCTCGACGAGGTGCTGATGCGCCTGACCGATGTCTTCCTGGCGGTGCCCGCGCTGTTGCTGGCGCTGGCCCTGACCACGGTGCTGGCTCCCGGTCCGGCCGGGCTGACGGTGGCGCTGGCCGTGACCTGGTGGCCTTGGTACGCCCGGCTGGTGCGCGGCGAAGCCGCGTCGGTGACCGGACGTGCGTACATCGAAGCCTGTCGCGCCCTCGGGCTCGGCCACCGCCGCATCCTGCTCCGCCACGTCCTGCCCAACGCCTCGACCCCGTTGCTGGTGCAGGCTTCGACCGATATCGGCGGGGTCCTGCTCGTCGCCTCCGGGCTGTCCTTCCTCGGGCTGGGTCCGCAGGCGCCGACGCCCGACTGGGGGCTGATGGTGGAACAGTCGCAGAACTACTTCACCACCCACTGGTGGCTCGGCACCTTCCCCGGCCTGGCCATCATGGTGGTCGCGGCGTTGTGCTGCCTGCTCGGTGACGCCCTGCGCGACCGCCTCGACCCCCGGCACACCACCAGGACCTGACCCATGACCACCGCCGACGACACCCCGTTCCTGGACCTGCGCAACCTGCATGTCCGGTACGGCGCCGCCGACAGCTCCCCGGCGGTCCGCATCGACCAACTCACCCTGCTCCGCGGGCAGTTCCTCGGCCTGGCCGGGGAGAGCGGCGCGGGCAAGACGACGGCCGGGCTGACGGTGCTGGGGCTGACCCGCCATGCGGGTGCCCGGGTGACCGGCAGCATCCGGCTGGCCGGCGAGGAGCTGGTGTCCGCGCCGGAACGGCGGCTGCGGCAGCTGCGCGGTACCACCATGGCGCTGATCCCGCAGAACCCGGCCGCCGCGTTCAGTCCGGTACTGCCGGTCGGGACGACCGTACTGCGTGCGCTGCGGCTGCACGGATGCACTCGCGCCGAGGCCCGGCGCCGCGCCACCGCCGCACTGGAGCGCGTGGGGCTGCCCGCCGAACACCTCACCCGCTTCCCGCACCAGCTCTCCGGCGGGCAGCTCCAGCGGGTGGCGATCGCCCTGGCATCGGCCCTGCGGACACGGCTGCTCATCGCCGACGAACCGACCAGCGCACTGGATGTGACGGTCCAGGCGGAGATCTGCGCGCTGCTGGCGGAGCTGCGCGACGCGCACGGGACGGCCGTCCTGTTCATCAGCCACGACCTCGCACTGTTGGCCGGGTTGTGCGACCGGATCGCGGTGCTGCATCACGGGCAGGTGATCGAGGACCGCCCCGCCGCGGAGCTGATCGCCGCGCCGCGGGCCGACTGCACCAGGCGGCTGCTGGCCGCGGTACCCCGGCCGGGCACCCCGGCGACCCCCGGGCCCCGCGACGGGCGCGACGAGGAGGCCGCCGGTGCTTGAGGCGCGCGACCTGACAGTGGTGCACGGCAGTACGGCCGTGGTGGACGGGGTGAGTCTGACGCTGCCCGAGGGCCCGTACGGCCTGGGACTCATCGGCGAAAGCGGTTCGGGCAAGACAACGGTGGCCCGGTGCTTGTCGGGACTGGTGACGCCGACGCACGGCACGGTCCTCTTCCGCGGTGAAAACGTCAACGGTGAAGATGTCAGTGGTGAAGACGTCAGTGGGAAAGACGTCAGCGGGGTGCGGCGGTCGGATGCCTATCGGCGTGCAGTGCAGATCGTCGTGCAGGACACCGAGGGCGCCCTCGATCCCCGTATGCGGGTGGGCACGGTGATCACCGAAGTGTTGCGGGCACACCGGATGGTCCCGCGCGGCACCGAGCGCGGGCGCGTCACCGAACTGCTGGCCGACGTGGGACTGAGCGCCGAGCACGCCGCGCGCTTCCCGCACCAGCTCTCCGGCGGGCAGCGTCAGCGTGCGGCGATCGCCCGCGCCCTCGCGGTACGGCCGCGCTTCCTGATCCTGGACGAGCCGACCAGCGCCCTGGACACGACCGTGCAGGCCCGGATCCTCGGCCTCCTCAACACACTCCGCACCGAGCACCGGCTCTCCCTGCTGCTGATCTCGCACGATCTCGCGGTGGTGGAGCAGCTCTGCCGTTACGTGGTCGTACTGCACCGCGGGCGCGCCGTGGAGGAGGGCCCCCTCACCGACGTGCTGCGCAAGCCCCGGCACCCCGCCACACGGAATCTGCGCGACGCGGTGCCGCGGATTTCGCCGTGAATGGGGGACCAACTCTCCTCAGGGCGCTCGGCGTTGGCAATTGGTGAAGGGGTGGCGGTCTTGCGGTCGGGCCTGGCGGTGTAGTCCGCTACCCGTCATGAGGAACGTAAGAAACAGGAGCACCACCGCGCTGGCCGCCACTCTGCTTGCGTCGTCCCTTCTCGTCGCCGCACCGCATCCACCGGCGGCGGCCACCGATGCCGTTACAGGTGCCGGTACGGGTGCCGGTACGGGTAGTGCGTCGTCGGCCGGTGCCGGCACGCGGCTCGGCATCGACCTCGATACGGTGACGATCCCGGAGCTGCAGGCGCGTATGGGGGACGGTTCACTGACCTCGTCGGCGCTCACCACCGCCTACCTGCACCGGATCAAAACCATCGATCCCCGGATCAACGCGGTGCTGCGCACCGACCCGACGGCGCTGCGCCAGGCCGCCGCCAGCGATGCCCGGCATCGGCGCGGTGCCGTCCGCGGCCCGCTCGACGGCATCCCCGTCCTGATCAAGGACAACGTGAACACCCGCGGGCTGGCCACGACGGCCGGGTCGCTGGCGCTGGCCGGGAAGCCTCCCGGTACCGACGCCGCCCTCGTGACCCGGCTGCGGCAGGCCGGGGCAGTGCTCCTCGGTAAGGCCAACTTGTCCGAGTGGGCCAACTTCCGCGCGGCAAAGCCGACTTCGGGGTGGTCTGCGGTGGGCGGGCAGACCAACAACCCGTACGTACTGGACCGGAATCCGTGCGGCTCCTCCTCCGGCTCGGCTGCCGCGCTCGCCGCGTCGCTGGCCCAGGTGGCGATCGGTACCGAGACGGACGGCTCCATCGTGTGCCCGGCCGGTATGAACGGGGTGGTCGGCCACAAGCCCACCCTCGGCCTGGTCAGCCAGGACGGCGTGGTGCCGATCTCCGCCGAGCAGGACACCGCGGGCCCCATGGCCCGCAACGTGATCGATACCGCGCTCACCCTGTCGGTGATCAGCGATGGGCGCATCGCGCGTGCCGGCGGTGCCGCCGGCCTCACGGACGCACTGCCCCGCCCCGACGGCCTGCGGGGCAAGCGCATCGGCCTGTGGCGGCTGCCCTCGCTCGGGCCGGAGGTGGATGCCCTCATGACTCGTACGGCGAAGAAGCTGCGCGCGGCAGGGGCCGAGGTCGTCGAGGTGACACCGCCGTATCAGAAGCGACTCGCCGAACTCGAATTCCCTGCGCTGCTGAGCGAGTTCCACCGGGACATCGACGCCTATCTCGCCACCCGCCACGGGCCGCGGGATCTCACCGGGCTCATCGACTTCAACCGCACCCACCCCGCGGAGCGGACGTGTTTCGCCGGACAGGAGCTGTTCGAACAGGCCCTCGCCGCGCCGTCGACCACCGACCCGCAATACCGGGCCATGCGTGCGGAGCTGACCGACCTCTCCCGGCGTTCCATCGACGAGACCATGGCCGCCCACCGGCTCGACGCCATCGCCTCGCCGACGAACCCGCCCGCCTGGACGACCGACTGCGCACGCGGCGACAACGACGTGATCCCGTCCTCCACCCCGGCGGCCGTCGCCGGCTACCCGTCCTTGTCGGTCCCCGCCGGCTTCGTGGGCGAGCTGCCCGTCGGCGTGCTGCTGATGGCCGGTGACCGCCAGGACGCCGAACTGCTCTCGCTCGGCGCGTCGGTGGAACACCGGCTCGCCGCATGGCGGGCACCGCACTACCTACCGTCGGTGGGCGGCGACGCCAGCCGGTGACCCAGGAGCCGCCGGCGCCACTCGGCAAGCGATCGCCCCCTGCTGCGGTGGAAACGCCGTAGCAGGGGGCGAATCAGTAGCGTCGCGTCGTTCCGGGGCCGTTGGGCCTTGGGGTCACGTCTTCGGCATCAGGACGTTGTCGATGATGTAGACCGTGGCGTTGGCCGTGGGCACGTTGCCGCAGACCACCTTGGCACTGTCGTTGACCGTGTAGTTCGTGCCGGAGCCGGAGGTGGTGAGCTCGCTCTTCTCCAGGGTGGGGTACGAGCCGTTCTCCAGCTGCTGCGGTGTGAGCTTCTGGCCGACGACGTGGTAGGTCAGGATCTTGGTGAGCTGCTCCTTGTCGTTGAGGACCTTGTTGAGCTGGTCCTTGGGGATCTTGTCGAAGGCGTCGTTGGTGGGCGCGAAGACCGTGATGTTCTTCGCGTTGTTGAGCGTGTCGACCAGGCCGGCCTTCTTCACGGCGGTGACCAGTGTGGAGAGGGCGGGGTTGTTGGAGGCGGCGGTGGCGACCGGGTCCTGGGCCATGCCGTCGAAGCTGCCCTTGCCGTCCTTGGGTACGGAGGAGCATGCGGGGCCGAACGGGCCCGACATGGCGCTCGCTCCGCCGCTTCCCTCGGACTGCTCCGCCGAGGAGCTGCTGGAGGGCTCGGACTTGCCGCTGTCCCCGCCGGAGCAGGCGGCCAGCGAGAGGGGCAGTGCGACAGCCGCGGTGAGGGCCAGGGCGGCGCGACGGATGGTGGTGATGGTGGTGTTCATGGTTGTCTCCGGAGAGGTGGTCACGACGGGTGATTGCCTGAGGTGACGGTTGATTGCCTGAGGTGGGAAGCGCGGGGTCAGGTGGTCAGGTCACGGTGACCACCACCGAGTGCCAGCCGGAGGCCCCGTTGGGGATGGGCCGGGCGCGTTTACCGGTCTGGGTGTAGCCGGTGCGGTCCGTGGCACGGACTTCGAGGGTGTGGGTGCCGGGTCGGGCGGGCCATTCCCACAGCCACTGGCGCCAGGTGTCCCGGGGGCCTTCGGTGGCCAGTGTGGCCTGCTGCCAGCGGCCGCCGTCGACGCGTACCTCCACCCGGTCGATGCCCTTGTGCTGGGCCCAGGCGACGCCGGCGACCGTGACAGTGCCGGCCTTGACCGAGGCGAACGGCTTCGGAGTGTCGATGCGGGACTGTGTCTTGATGGGGGCCTTGCGTGCCCAGCTCCGCTTGACCCAGTAGGTGTCGTACGCGTCGAAGGTGGTCAGTTCGATGTCCTGGATCCACTTGCAGGCCGATACGTAGCCGTACAGGCCGGGAACGAGCATCCGGGCCGGGAAGCCGTGGATGAACGGCAGCGGCTCGCCGTTCATACCGACCGCGAGCATCGCGTCGCGGCCGTCCATGACCGTCTCCACCGGGGTCCCGATGGTCATGCCGTCCACGGAGCGGGCGACGAGCTGGTCGGCCGGCCCGCCCTGGGACGGCGGCCGCACGCCCGCCTCGCGCAACAGCGCCGCCATCGGCGCTCCCAGCCACCGGGCGGAGCCGACGTACGGCCCGCCGACCTCGTTGGACACGCATGTCATGGTGATGTCGCGTTCGATCAGCTCCCGCCGGAGCAGGTCCTGGAAATCCAGCGTCAGGGGCGTGGTCACGCCCTTGCCGTGGATGCGCAGCCGCCAGCGTCCGGCGTCCAGGCGCGGGACGGTCAGGGCGGTGTCGACGCGGTAGAAGTCGCGGTTGGGGGTGGTGAAGGGGGTCAGCCCTGGTAGCCGCTCGTCGACCCCGCGCGGCAGTTCTGGCGCGGGCGAGGCGGGAGCGGGCAGCCGGACCGCGGCGCGGGAGGCTTCGGCCTCGGCGGCCGTACCCGCGTTCAGGCCGCGTCCCAGGGCCCCTGCCCCGGTGGAGACGACCGCCACGGCACCGGCACCGAGGAGGAAGCCTCTGCGTCCCGGTCCACCGGCGGACGCTGCGTGCTGCGCGCGGCCGGCCGTGTCCGTCGGCGGCTCCGGTGCCGGTGCCGACCCCGGCTCCGGCTCCGGCTCCGGCTCCGGCTGCGATTCCAGCTTCGGCTCCGGTTCCGACTCCGGCTCCGGCTCCAGCTCCGGTTCCGGCTCCATCCGCGGCTCCCCGGTCCGCTCCGGACGGTGGGTGCCGGCAGCGAGCCGCCCGACGAGCCAGTACAGCACGCCTGCTCCGACGAGCGCGCCGACCAGCGACGGGATCGCGTCCCACGCCTCCGTCGAGTCGGGCCTGCTTGTCGCGGCGAGTGCTCCCACCACCCCGACGACGAGCACGCCGAGGGAGGCGGTACGCCGTACGCGGGTCGCGAGGACGCCGAGCGCCATGGCGAACAGTGCCAGTACGGCCAGGATGCCGAGCTGCAACACCAGCTTGTCGTGGGTGCCGAACTGGCGGATCGCCCAGTCCTTCAGCGGCGCGGGAGTGCGGTCGATGACCGCACCGCCCACCGCGGTGACCGGACTCGCCTCGGGCCTGACGGCGACGGACACCAACTCGGCCACGGCCAGTGCCGCGTAGCCGGCCAGCAGTCCGCTCACCGCCGCTGCGGCGGTCCGCGCCGCCGCCCTTCCTCGTGTACTCACACCCTGCATTCGGAGCCGCTGGGCAGGCGGATTGGCCGATCACCCGACCGGGTGAATTCCGCTGCTGTCCTCGCAGGTCACGCCCGAGCCGACCAATCCGTACCCGGCACGGCTCCGAATCACAGGGACAGGCGTGCCCATGCGCGCCGCTGCGAAGGGAGTGACATGAGGGACCGACGGCGGCGGACGGCCGTGGTGGGCAGCGGGATCGCCGGGCTGACCAGCGCGTACATCGTGAACCAGGACCATGAGGTGACCTTGTACGAGGCGGACGGGCGGCTGGGCGGCCACGCCCATACCCACGACCTGGCCTCGGCCGACGGCCGGATACACCGGGTCGACTCCGGGTTCATCGTGCACAACGCACGCACCTATCCGAACCTGCTGCGGCTCTTCGACGAGCTGGGCGTGGCGACCCAGCCGTCCGAGATGAGCATGTCGGTACGGTGCGAGGGATGCGGCCTGGAGTACGCGGGCGCGCGTGGCCCTCGCGGGCTGTTCGCCCAGCCCCGCAACGCCCTCAACGGCCGCTTCCTGCGGATGCTCGCGCAGGTGCCGGTCTTCCACCGCAAGGCGCGGGAAGAACTCGCCGGGGTGGCGACGGGCGCCGCCGATGGCTCCGGTGACCGGACGTTGGGCGAATTTCTCGGCAGGCACCGGTTCAGCCCGTACTTCGTCCAGCACTTCGCCGTGCCCCTGGTCTCGGCGGTCTGGTCGTGCGCGCCGGGGACTGCGCTGGACTACCCGGCCCGCTATCTCTTCCGCTTCCTGGACCATCACGGGATGCTCTCGGTGGGCGGCTCGCCGGTCTGGCGGACCGTGACCGGCGGCTCACAGGCTTACGTCGAGCGCATCGCCAAGCGGCTCCACGCCGTGCACACCGCGACCCCGGTTCGTTCGGTCGCCCGCTGTGCCGACGGCGCCCGGGTCACCACCGAGGACGGCACGACCACCACCTACGACGCGGTGGTGCTGGCCGTCCACCCGGACCAGGCGCTGCGCCTCCTCGCCGAGCCGACCGTACAGGAACGCCAGGTCCTGGGCGCCTTCCGGTACTCCCGCAACCCGACCGTGCTGCACACCGACACCTCGCTCCTTCCCCGGGCCCGCGGAGCCCGGGCCTCGTGGAACTACCTGCTGCCCACCTGCGCGGCCACCACCGGATACGTCCGCGTGAGCTACGACATGACCCGGCTCCAGCGGCTGGACGCTCCGGAACAGCACGTCGTCACACTCAACGACGACGGCAGCATTCCCGCACAGCGCACGCTCGCCCGCATGGTGTACGAACACCCCGTCTACACCCCGGAGTCGGTCGCCGCGCAGCGACGACTGCCCGAGCTGAACGACTCGGTGCTGGCCTACGCGGGGGCCTATCACGGCTGGGGGTTCCACGAGGACGGCTGCCGTTCGGGGGTCGCGGCCGCCCGGTCCCTGGGAGTGGCATGGTGACCCGATCCGGCCCGGCACCGATACCGGCACCTGTACCGGCGCTGTATCCGAGTGTCGTCACGCACGTGCGGACCCGCCCGCGGCAGTACGCCTTCAGGCACCGCACGTACCTCTGGCTGGTCGATCTCGACGCTCTGCCCCGGCTGCCCCGGCTGCTGCGGTCGCTCGCCCGCTTCGAGTCCCGCGACCACTTCGGCGGCGGGCAGCCCACCGTCCGGGCCGGGTTGGAGGCATTTCTCCAGGCCCGCGGGATCGCGTTGGACGGCGGGCGGGTACTGATGCTCGCCAACGCACGGGTCTTCGGGCACGTCTTCAACCCACTGTCGCTCTACTGGTGCCACGCGCCGGACGGCGCGCTGCGTTGTGTCGTGGCCGAGGTGCACAACACCTACGGCCGGCGGCACTGCTATCTGCTGTACACCGACGATCAGCAACGGGCGCGGACAGCCAAGGAGTTCTACGTCTCGCCGTTCTTTCCCGTGGACGGCGGCTACGAGATGCGGCTGCCCCTGCCGGACGCGCGGCTCGATCTCGCAATCCATCTCGACGGGGAGGAGGGACGGCGACTGACGGCCACGGTGCGCGGCACGCGCCGGCCCGGTACCGCCCTCGGCCTCCTCCGTACCGCGGTCCGCAGCCCCTGGTCCACCGCTGCCGTCTCCCTCGGCATCCGGGCGCACGGCATCCGGCTGTGGCTGCGCGGACTGCCCGTCCGGCCCCGCCCCCGCCACCGACCCCAGAAAGGCATGAAGTGAGCACGCCCGATACAAGCGCTCCGACGTTCGACCCCATAGACTCCAACTCCCCTGCTTCTGAAGCATGTTGGCCGGACGTCGTCGCCGTGCCCGACTGCTCCGCCGCGCGCGCCGCGGTCGCTCAGTGGATCATCGAGCGCGCCCTGGACCGGCTGCCGCTGCGCGTGGCCATGGGCGAAGGCCGGCTGCTGGGCACCGGCGGCCCGCTGATGGAGGTACGCGCCCCCGAGGCGTTCCTCCGGCGGATCGCCGCGTACGGCCTGATCGGTTTCGGTGAGTCGTACATGGCGGACGAGTGGGAGGCGGAGGATCTCACCGGCGTGCTCACCGTGCTGGCCGAGCACATCACCACCCTTGTGCCCGCCCCGTTGCAACGGTTGCGCCGCTGGTGGGCGGCGCGCCGGCCGGCCGCCGAACGCAACACCGCCGACGGTGCGCGCGCCAACATCCAACGCCACTACGACCTGTCCAACGACCTCTTCGCCACCTTCCTGGACCCCACCCTCACCTATTCCTCCGCCGTCTTCGACCACCTGCCGGCCGACTGGTCCCAGCTCCGGGAGGCGCAGCACCGCAAGATCGACCGGCTGCTGGACCTGGCAGGCGTCGGTCCCGGCACCCGGCTGCTGGAGATCGGTACCGGCTGGGGTGAGCTGGCGATCCGGGCTGCCGCACGAGGTGCGTACGTCCGCTCGGTCACCCTCTCCGCCGAACAGCGTGACCGGGCACTGCAGCGTGCTCGGGCGGCGGGGCAGCAGGACCGGGTGTGCGTCGAGCTGTGCGACTACCGGGAGGTGACGGGTCGTTACGACGCCGTGGTGAGCGTCGAGATGATCGAAGCGGTCGGTGCCGAGTACTGGGGGGAGTACTTCCGCACGCTGGACCGGGTGCTGTCCCCCGGCGGCCGCGTCGCGCTCCAGGCGATCACGATGGCACATGAGCGGATGCTGGCCACCCGCGCCACCTACACCTGGATCCACAAGTACATCTTTCCCGGCGGCATCATCCCCTCGCTGCGCGCGATGGAGGACACCGCCGCCGCGCACACGTCACTGCGCCTCACCCACTGCACCGGGTACGGCCCGCACTATGCGGAAACCCTACGGCTGTGGCGGGAGCGCTTCGTCCAGCACGCCGCCGATGTCGATGCGCTGGGGTTCGACGCCGTCTTCCGCCGGATGTGGACCTTCTACCTCGCCTACTCCGAGGCCGGCTTCCGCTCCGGCTACCTCGATGTCCACCACCTCCAGCTGACCAAGAACGGAGCCGCCCGATGACCCCCGTCGCCCAGCGCCTCGCCCCTCTCCTGGAGAGCTTCCTCGGCGGCCCGGTCCCGGTACGGATCCGTGCCTGGGACGGCAGCGAGGCCGGCCCGGCCGACGCTCCCCTCGTCCGCCTGCGCTCCCGCCGGGCACTGCGCCGGCTCCTGTGGCAGCCCGGCGAACTCGGTCTCGCCGAGGCATACATCAACGGTGAGATCGACATCGAGGGCGACCTCGCGGACGGGCTTCGTGCCATCTGGCGGGCCGCCCGGGAGACCGGCCTGTCCGCACGCCGGCCCCACCCTGCCGGGCTGGCCCGCGCCGCCCTCACCGCCGTCGGACTCGGTGCGTTCGGCCCGCCGCCGCCCGCTCCCGGCAGCCGCGCCCGGCTACGCGGCCGCCTGCACAGCACCGACCGCGACCGAGCCGCGATCAGCCACCACTACGACCTCACCGCGCGCTTCTACGAACTGTTCCTGGATCCGTCCATGGCGTACTCCTGCGCCTACTGGAGCGATGACGACCCCGACTACACGCTGGCCGACGCCCAGTACGACAAACTGGAGCTGATCTGCCGCAAGCTGGCGCTGGAACCGGGCGCCCGGCTGCTGGACATCGGCTGCGGCTGGGGCTCGCTGGCCCTGCACGCCGCCGAACACCACAAGGTCCGGGTCACCGCGGTCACCCTGGCCCGCGCCCAGTACACCGCCGTCCGCGAACGGGCCCGGGAGCGCGGACTGGACCACCTCATCGACGTCCAACTGCGTCACTACCGCGACATCGCGCCCGGCCGCTACGACGCCGTCGCGACCATTGAAATGGGCGAGCACGTCGGTGACGCCGAATACCCCGCCTTCGCCACCCAGCTGCACGACATGGTCCGCCCGCACGGCCGGGTCCTGATCCAGCAGATGTCGCGGGGTGTCAACGCGCCGGGCGGCGGCCCGTTCATCGAGACCTACATCGCCCCCGACATGCACATGCGCCCCCTCGCCGACACCATCGGCCTGCTGGAGCGGGCCGGACTCGAAGTGCGCCACACCGAATCGCTGCGCGAACACTACGTACGGACCATCGAAGCCTGGCACCGCACCCTGGAGGACCGCCGGCAGGACGCGGTGGACCTGGTCGGCCCGGTCACCGCCCGGGTGTGGCGGCTGTACCTGGTTGGCGGCGCGCTTGCCTTCGAAGAACGCCGGATGGGCGTCGACCAGATCCTGACCGTACGGCCTGACGCGCGCGGCGGCTCCGGTAGTGGACCGGCCACCGCGCCACCGGCCTGGCACCGGACGGCGGGCGCGCGATGACCGGCTTCGCCTGGGGTGCGTTCGGCTGGAACCTCGCGGCCGTGGCCGGCGCGGCGCTCGCCGTCATGCTCGGCACCTTCGCCCTCGCCCTCCGCCGCGGACTGCACCGGATCGTGGACGTCGCCTGGGGCCTCGGCTTCACCGCCGTGGCCCTGACGACCTACGGGCTGTCGGCCGGGGTGGGGGACGGCGGCCGACGCCTGCTGGTCACCGTGCTCACCGCCGTCTGGGGGCTCCGGCTGGCCTTCCACATCGCCCGGCGCGGGCGCGGCCACGGTGAGGACCCTCGCTACGAGCGGCTGCTCGCCAAGGCACCGGGCAGCCGCACGGCCTACGCCCTGCGCACCGTGTACCTGCTGCAGGCCGGCCTGGTCTGGTGCGTGTCACTGCCCGTCCAGGCCGCACAGTACGCACCGGGCCCCCTCGGCCCGCTCGCCGCCGCCGGGGCCGCGGTGTGGCTGCTCGGCCTGGCCTTCGAAGCGATCGGCGACGCCCAGCTGTACCGCTTCAAAGCCGACCCGGCCAACCGCGGGAAGATCATGGACCGCGGCCTGTGGTCCTGGACCAGGCACCCCAACTACTTCGGGGACTTCTGTATCTGGTGGGGGCTCTTCCTGATCGCCTGCGACGCCTCGGTGGCAGCCGCCGGTGTCGCGGTGGCCGGCCCGCTGGTCATCTCGTACCTGCTGACCCGTGGCAGCGGGAAAGCCCTGCTCGAGCGACACCTGGCCGACCGGCCCGGCTACGCCGAGTACCGGGCCCGCACCAGCGGCTTCGTACCCCTGCCGCCGGCGCTGTCGAGGCGACTGCGACGGACGGTGCTGCCCCGCTCCTGAAAATGCCGCGGCCCGGCGGGTTCTTCCCCGCCGGGCCGCGGTCACTGTTTCGCGGTCACCACTCCCGGGTGACCGGCGACGCCGCGTCGCCGGACAGTTGCTCCGCCACCACCGGCGGCAGTGGCGTCAGCCCCAGCAGGCCCGTGACCAGGGACACGGTGAGCCGGTGCCAGTCGGCGGCCCGGCGCAGCATCGCATGGTCCCCGCCGCGCATCAGCACGGCGCACGACCGAGCGCCCGCGTCCGTGGCCCGCACGGCGAACCGCCAGGAGGCGTCGGGCCGGGTCGTACGGTCCCGGTCACCGTGTACGAGGACGAGGCGGCGGCCGTGCAGATGCGCCACCGGCTCGTCCTCGGGACACCACGGGGCGAGGGCCACGACCGAGCGGACCAGCGGATGCCCGGCGACCCGCAACGCTGCGCGGCCGCCCATGGAGTGCCCGACCAGCACGACGGGCACCTCCCCCACCCGCTGGGCCAACTCGTCCAGCGCGCGCCGCGCGTCCAGCGCCGCGTCGTTCCGGTCGCCGTTCCACCCGCGGTGGCGGTAACGCACCTCCCCCACAAAGACGCCGTCCCCCCTCGTCGCCCGCGCTGTCGCCCGCGTGAAAGGACGCATCCGGGCTCCGGCCGGATTCCAGCGCGGGGGCGGGCCGAGTCCGTCGGAGCGCCCGCCGTGGAGCACCAGTACGGCAGCTTCCGGCACCCGGACGGTGGTACGCGTCACCAACGCGGAGCGCACTCCGGCCACCCGCGAAGCGTCAGCCATGCCCGACCTCATCTCTCTCCGCGGGCCTGTCCGCGGTTCTCTCCTCACGCGGGGAATTCCAGCAGACCGATCGGTGCGGAGGTGGGCTGGGCGGAGCCGCCATCGGGTTCCACGGTGATGCCCATCCCCGACGCCCTGCCCACGGGGCCTTCCAGCAGCGCGGCGCGGGCGCCGCCGTCCGCGCCCATCAATCCGGCGGACCGCATGGTGCCGCCGTCGTTGAACCACAGCTGGTACACCTTGTCCTCGGGCAGTGCGGGCAGCCCCGAGGCGAGGAACACCGCCTTGTCCCGGGCGCGGGAGACCACCACGGTGCCGGTCGCCCCGTCCTTGAGCCGGCCCTTGGTGACCTTGGCGTCCGGCGCGGTGAACACGGCACTGAGCCGGGCCGCCTGTTCCTCGGCCTGGTGGGCCCGGCTGCGCGCGTCCTGGGCCGCCTGGTGCTGCCAGACGGCGACCCCGCCGAATGCCGCCGCTGCCGCCACGCACGCCGCCAGCGCGAAGCGCGACAGCGAGCGGCTCCACCCCCGGGCGCCGCCGCGCGCCGCGACCTGCGGCGGTTCCTGCCGTACGGAGTCGATCGCCTGCAGCACCCGGTCCTTCATCTCCGGCGGCGGGGTCTCGGCGACGGCCAGCCCCAGCCGTTCGGCGGTGGCGGAGAACTCCCGCACCTCCTGCGTGCACGCCTCGCACACGGCCAGATGCCGCTCGAACTCGTGGCGTTCCGCGGGGGGCAGCGCGTGCAGTACGTACGCTCCGGTCGCGGTGTGCAGATCGGCGCTGGTCATACGCTCACCCCCAGGCAGTCACGGAGCCGGATCAGCCCGTCGCGCAGCCGTGTCTTCACCGTTCCCAACGGCAGCGACAGGAGCTGGGCGATCTCGCGGTACGTCAGTCCCCGGTAGTAGGCGAGGGTCACCGATTCCCGCTGCAGCTTCGTCAGGGCGCCCATGCACCGGCGCACCCGTTGCCGCTCCCAGCGGCTTTCGACCTGCTCGGTGACCTCGTCGTACGCGGGGGTGTGGTCGAGCAGCGCCGCCTTGTGCTCGCGTTCGGCCTGGGCCTGCGCCGCCCGTACTCGGTCGACCGCACGCCGGTGGGCCAGCATCATCACCCACGTCATCGCCCGGCCCCGGTCGGCACGGAAGCGGGCCGCACAGCGCCAGACCTCGATGAGCACCTCCTGGGTGACCTCCTCGGACTGGGCCGGATCACGCAGAATGCGGCGGACCACGCCCAGCACGGGACCACTCACCCGGTCGTACACCGCGCTGAAAGCCTCCAGGTCACCGCCTGCGACCCGGTTCAGCAACGCTTCCAGATCGGGCCCCCGTGGCTCGGCCGGCGAGTCGGCGGCGGTGTCAGCGGATCTCATGCAACTCCCTCATCGGCCCTACCTCGGAGCATCCCGTACGGACAGAAGTGATTCGGAGCCGACGCCCGGAAGGATTGGTCCGAGCGGGAGAAAATCCCACGCAGTCCACGCAGCAGAATCCGAGGTGAGCGGCTGATCGAAAGTTCCGGTTCCACCTCAGCCCTGTGCTCACGGCCCGTACGACGACCGGGTCCTTCTGCCGGGTTACTTCGGCCACCGTCTCGGCGGCGGCCTTCAGTCGGGCGTGGCCGTTGCGTACTGCGGGCGCCCGGCGGGCCGGTAGACCTGGATCGTCACCCCCTTCGCAGTGGACTGCGAGTCGACCAGTTCGAGTGCTGTGTCCGGGCCGGTGTCGGGGAAGAGCCGTGTGCCCTGGCCGATGATCACGGGATACGTGAGCAGGGTGATCTCGTCGACGAGCTGATTGTCGAACAGCCGGCGGACCAGGTTGCCACTGCCGTGTACCTGCAGCTCACCCGCCTGCTCGGCTTTCAGCTCAGCGATGGCCGCCGCGACGTCACCGGAGAGCACGGTCGTGTCCGCCCATTGCGGGTCGGTGAGCGTGGTCGATGCCACGTACTTGGGCCGCGTGTTCAACGCCGCTGCGACGGGATCGCCCGAGTCAGCCCTCGCTCCCCAGTAGCCGGCAAAGATCTCGTAGGTCAGCCGGCCGAACAGGAACGCGTCGGCGCGCTGATAGACCCGGTTGACGAACGCCGCGGCCTCGTTGTCCTCGCCGAAAAGCGGCAGAGCCCATCCGCCCCGCTCGAATCCGCCCCTGCGGTCCTCATCGGCCCCGCCGAGTCCCTGCATCACGCCGTCGACGGAGACGTGCGTGACGGTCGTCAGTTTCATGGTCACGGTTCCCTTCTCGCTGGGTTTCGCCGTTTCACCCTCGCCCGCGAGCACGGGATCAGTCTTCCCGCGCGGGCAGGTGGGCCAGGCCGGTGTCGAGCATGATCCGGCTGACGGTTTCACGCAGGGTGCTGGTGGCGCCGATGACGGTCTCGATGCCGTCGGGCAGCAGATCGAGGGGCCGGTACCAGTCGCGCATCTCCGCTTCCCCGACCCCGCTGAACTGCGGCTTGGTGGCATGCCGGACCAGGGTCTCGGCGAAGGGCACGTCCAGGTAATAACCGTGGGTCGGCCCCCGGTGATCCGTGCGCAGCCGTGTGAGCATCTGCCCGTAGTGATCGGCGTAGAGGATGCCCTCGACGACGACGTGGTAACCGGCGTCCAGGGCGTAGCGGGCCGTCAGATCGATCAGGCCGATGTTCGCCGCGCCCGGCCGGTCGTGCTCACGCAGGACGACCCTGCGCAGGTTGTCCTGTCCGACCAGCGCCAGTCCCCGGCCGAACCGCTTGCGCAGACCGGCCGCAACGGATGACTTCCCCGAGGCGCTGTTCCCGCGCAGGAACACCAGCCGGGTCTCCTCGCTACCCACCATCACGACACCGACGGTACCGACGACCACTGACACCAGAAGGTGCGGTGGGGGCAGCCGTTCGACTGCCCCCGTAGAAGCACCCGTGGGACCTGCCCGCCGACCCCTGCGCCCTGCCGTCGTCCCGGCTTCCAAGATCGATTGTCAGTGGTGGGTGAGAAGCTGGAAGCATCCAGTGGGAAGAGGGGGAACACAGTCATGTCCGGAAGCCAGAACTACATCAACCACGTTGCTCTTGTCTTGGATGCCAGCTCGTCCATGTCACACCTGAGCCGCAAGGTCGTTGAGGTCGCCGACCAGCAGATCGCCTATCTGGCCCGCCGATCGAAGGAGTTGGACCAGGAGACCCGCGTCACGGTGTACGTCTTCGCGGACAAGGTGGAGTGCGTCATCTACGACAAGGACGTGCTGCGGATGCCGTCCCTGAAGCAGCTGTACCGGGTCGGTGGGATGACGGCTCTCCTGGCGGCCACACTCAAGTCGCAGCGGGAGCTGGCGCAGACCGCTCAACTGTACGGCGACCACAGCTTCCTGACGTTCGTACTGACCGACGGGCAGGAGAACGCAAGCCATCGCTGCCCGGACGCCCCTGCCGGCAACACGCGGGAGCTGGTGCAGGCCGTGGCCACGATGAGCGAGACGCAGGAGGACAACTGGACGCTGGCCGTCCTCGTGCCGGACCAGATGGGCAAGCGCGAGGCCATGCAGTGCGGCTTCCCGAAGGACAACATCGCCATCTGGGACGCCACGAGCACCCAGGGCCTGGAGGAGGCCGGGCAGGTCATCCAGCAGGCCACCGAGAACTTCATGATGGGCCGCGCCCAGGGCATCCGGGGCTCGCGGGCGGTGTTCTCCACGGGGGCGGAGGTAGTCAACAAGGACACCATCAAGGCAGCCGGCCTCACGCCGGTGAAGCCGTCGGAGTACCAGCTGATACCGGTGGCCCGCGCGGCGGCGATTCGGGACTGGGTCATCGAATGCGGGCACACTTACCGCACCGGTTGTGCGTTCTACCAGTTGAGTAAGTCGGAGAAGATCCAGGCACGGAAGCAGATCGCGGTGCTGGAGAAGAAGACGGACCGGGTGTACACGGGCCCGCAGGCCCGAGCCCTGCTCGGCCTGCCGGACACGGAAGTCCGCGTGAAGCCGGACCACAACGACGACTTCACCATCTTCGTGCAGAGCACCAGCGTGAACCGCAAGCTAGTACCGCACACGCGGCTCCTGCTGATGATCTGACGCCTCACAGCCCCGCCGGCCCGACCGGCGGGGCTCCCTCCTAATGCAACATGCCGCTCACGCATGGCCTCAGTAACCGGAGCCACGTACCTTCGACTGCATGGCTGACGAATGTTTCGGGCATCCACGGCTCGCCGCGATCTATGACTCGCTCGACCCTGATCGCAGCGATCTCGACGCGTACGTACACATGGCGGAAGAGGCCGGAGCACGTCGGGTACTGGACATCGGATGCGGGACGGGAGTGTTCGCGCTGCTCTTGGCCGATCGCGGGATCGAGGTTGTCGGGGTGGACCCCGCCGAGGCGTCGATCGAAGTGGCTCGGGGCAAGCCGGGCAGTGAACGGGTGCGGTGGATCTGCGGTGACGTGTCGGCACTCCCACCACTGCAGGTCGATCTCGCGACCATGACGGCGAACGTGGCTCAGGCCATCGTGGACCCGGATCTGTGGCAGCAGACTCTGGGCAGGGCGTACGAATCACTGCGGCCAGGCGGGCGCTTGATGTTCGAGACCCGGGATCCGGCCAGGCGTGCCTGGGAGGAGTGGAACCGGGTGGATTCCTACCACGTGACGGAGATCCCGGGCGTCGGCGCGGTCGAGAGCTGGGTCGAGGTGACCGACGTAAGTCGGCCGCTGGTGACGTTTCGTTGGACCTACGTGTTCGCGGCGGACGGCCAAGTGCTGACCTCGGCTTCGACGTTGCGTTTCCGTGAGCGGGAGGAGGTCGAGGCGGACCTGTTCGCGCAGGGGTATGCGATCGACGACGTACGTGAAGCCCCTGACCGCCCGGGCCGGGAGTTCGTCTTTCTCGCGCAGCGTCCGGAGGCGGGCTGAGCGTGAGTCTCCCGCGCCAGCCGGAGCCCCGAAGTCGAGTGCATGAGGGATCATGAAGCATGCGCCCGGATGGCTGGTACCTCACCGAAGACGTCGACGAATTCCTCGACCGAGCCGGGGAATTCCTGCGCTCGCGCCCCGCTCTGCACAACACACCGCTGACAGTGACCGAGAAACTCCGCACGCTCGGTGCCGCCGCGTACGGCGCCGGAGTCCCCGTCTTCGGCCGGCTGGAGCGAGCGGGCGAAGTTGATGCCACCTTCTACCGCCTCCCCTCCCGCGGCCTGAGCACCACCTCGCTCACTCCGGAGCAGGCCGATGCGCTCGCCGCCCGCCTGGCTGCCCTTGGGCACGCCCTTCCGTACGTCAGCGCGGACCACAGCACCGCCACTGCTTTCGCCGAGGCATGGCAGCGGCACACAGGCGCAACGCCGACGCTCCGCGTGCGGCTCCACCTGTACCGCCTCGGCACGCTCATCCCGCCGGAGCCGGTCCCAGCAGGCCAGGGCCGACTCGTGGGCGAGCGGGACCATGAGCACCTCATGCGCTGGTGCCGGGAGTTCGCCGCGGATGTCGGGGAGGACGTCACCATCAACGCCGCTTCCTGGGCCGGCACCCGCTTCGCCGAGAAGCGCTATACGTGGTGGGAGACCCCGGACGGCACGCCCGTCTCCATGGCGGGTGCGAACCCGATGGTCGCCGGCATGGTCCGGGTGGACCCCGTCTATACCCCGGCCCACCTGCGCGGTCGCGGCTACGCGGGCGCCGTGACGGTCGAGGTCAGCCGCGCCGCGCTCGCCGCAGGCGCCAAGGAGGTCGTGCTGTACACGAACGCGGCCAACCCCACCAGCAACGCTCTCTACCAGCGCATCGGCTACGTCCCGCTCACCGACTTCGCCGTGTACGACTTCGCGTATGCCGCACAGGAAGCGGCGCGGCGCCGTGTCGAGTGCATGCCCACAGCGCCAGTCCCAGGCAGCTGAATGCGGCACCGAGCGCGCATACTGCGCCCCAGCCGGCCACCGAGTAGAGGGAGGTCGCGGCGATGGCGCCGGTGGCGCTGCCGAGCGAGTAGAAGACCATGTATCCGCCGATCAGCCGACTGCCCGCTTCCGGATGCAGCGCGTAGATGAGCGTCTGGTTGGTGACATGGACCGCCTGCACGGCGAGGTCGAGCAGGATCACTCCGACGACCAGGGCCCAGAGTGAGCTGCGGGTGAAGGCCAGAGGCAGCCACGAGGCGGTGAGCAGCGCCAGGGCGATGCCGGTGGTCCGCCGGGAGAGTCCGCGGTCGTTCAGGCGGCCCGCCGCGGTCGCGGCCAGGGCGCCGGCGACACCGATCAGCCCCAGCGCCCCGATCGCGCTGTGGGGCAGGAAGTACGGGGCTTCGCTGAGCGGCAGCGCGACGCTGCTCCACAGGGTGCTGAAGGCGGCGAAGATCAGTAGTCCGAACAGGGCCCGCAGTCGCAGCAGTTGTTCCCGTGCGAACAGGGTGATCGTGGAGCGCAGGAGCTGTCCGTAGCGCAGAGTCGCCGGCGGCGCGGCGCTGTGGCGCGGCAGCACTCGGTACAGGACCAGGGCGAGCAGCGCGGTGAGCGACGCCGAGGCCAGGTAGACGGAGCGCCAGCCCGCGAGGTCGGCCATGAGGCCGGATGCGGTGCGGGCGAGCAGGATCCCGATGACCACGCCGCTGGTGACCAGACCGACGACCCGGCCGCGCCCGGCACTCGGGGCGAGTGATGCCGCGAAGGCCACCAGCGTCTGCGTGACGACCGCGAGAAGCCCCGTCGCGGCCATGCCCGCGAGCAGCATCGCCGCGTTGTGGGCGACGGCCACCACGACCAACGCCAGTACGAGAAGGAGCAGTTGGGACACGATGAGCCTGCTGCGGTCGGTCACGTCGCCCAGCGGCACGAGGAAGAAGAGCCCCAGCCCGTATCCGACATGCGTGAGGGTGACCACGCTGCCGACAAGCGCCGGGCTCATGGCCAGGTCGCGGCCCATGGTCACCAGGAGCGGCTGGGAGAAGTAGACGTTGGCCACCGCGACCCCGCAGGCGACGGCGAACAGTGCGACGACGCCACGGGAGAGGACGAACGCGGAGCCTTCTCCGCCGCCGCTTCGAGCCTCGGCCGGTCGCGTCTCGGCCCGTCGTGTCTCGGTCCGTCGCGTCACAGCCTCATCGTTTCCGGGCACCGGCACTCCCCCGCACATCTGGTTTCATCTTGCTACCAATAATGACGGCGACGGTAGCCCGGTTGGTAGCATGTTGCAACCGTTGTGAGAGTGAGGGACGCCATGGTGACCAGGACGCGCTTCGACGACAGCGAATGCCCCGTCGCCCGGTCGGTGGACGCGATCGGCGACTGGTGGTCCCTGCTGATCGTGCGGGACGCCTTCGACGGAAGCCGTCGCTTCGGGGAGTTCCAGCGCAGCCTCGGCGTGGCGAAGAACATCCTCACCACGCGGCTGCGCACCCTGGTCGCCGGCGGTGTACTCGAATCCGTCCCCGCCTCGGACGGCAGCGCCTACCGCGAGTACGTACTGACTCCGAAGGGCAAGGCGCTCTTCCCCGTCATCGTGGCGCTGCGGCAGTGGGGCGAGCAGCACTTCTTCGACCCCGACGAACCACACTCGGAGTTGGTCGACCGCCGACAGGGACATCCCCTCCGCGCGCTGGAAGTTCTGTCCGCGGACGGGCGGCGGCTGGACCCTGATGACACCACCGTCCACAAGGTCGCCACCCAGTGAACGGTGAACAGTGATGTGAACCGGAGACCCGGTGACCCGAACGGGAGACCGTCCCGTTGCGCTCCGCGACCCACCCGGCCGGCAGGTCGACGGGCGACAGGCAACGGGTAACGAGCAACGGGCTGGCTAAGCATCGGCTCCGCAGGGCGTCCGCGTCGTGATCCAGAGCCGTAATCGAGAGCTTTCACGCGCCGCTTGGCCACCACCGGCAGAAGGGAGGCGCCTCCTCCAGGAGGGGGTCCGCAGGCACGATTTTGCGGCGGTCAAGCCCTGGAGCGGGGTCGGCTGGTGTTGTCGGAGAACGCGGGTGTGGTGCGGTTGGCTTCGTCCTGGACGAGCAGGGAGAGCAGGGAGGCCACCGTCAGGCCGGCTTCGGCCGGGTGACGCAGGACCTTGCTGGGATCGATGCGGTACAGGTTGGTGCGCCCCTCCCGGGTGTGGGAGAGGTAACCGTCCTGCTCCAGGTCGGCGATGATCTTCTGGACGGCGCGTTCGGTAAGGCGGCAGTACGCCGCGATGTCACGGATGCGGGCGCTGTGATTGTCAGCGATGGCTGCCAGCACTCGCGCGTGATTGGTGATGAACGTCCATCCGGTGTAGGGCTCGGGCACTCCATCCATCCCCCCACTTTAACGACCGGGCATGCACGCTTTCAAAAACACGTACTCTTTTTCAGGTATTAGTTGACGTGTGTGGGCGGGGACGGCAGCCTGAGAGCGGTCGTAGGCACAGACAAGGGAGAGGCCATGCCAGAGCCTGCGTACTCTGAGCAGCCCCCTGCCGGAGCGGGTTCCGGGCACGGGGAGGGTTGCCTTCCGCCGACTGCGGTCCAGCCGTTTCTGGCAGCGATCGATGTCCTGCCGGACGGCGACCGGGTGACCGCAGCGATACGAGGAGAGCTCGACCTGGACGCCGCCCAGTGGCTCCGAACTTACCTGTGCCCAGCCCTCAGTCGCTCAGCCACCGGCGTCGATCTGGACCTGCAGGAGGTCGAGTTCTGCGACTGTTCCGGCCTCAACTTTCTGCTCAGCCTGCGCCAGCGCGCCCTGGAACAGGGCAAGACCGTCACCCTCCTCTGCAGCAGCCCCGCGGTAGAGCGGCTGCTCGATCTGACCAGCTCGAAGAACCTGTTCACGCCTCCGAACCCGGACGACAAGCACATGACATCCTCTACCGCCCACGAAGCGGGCCCGCCCAAGGACACCAACCAGGATCTGCATGCCCTGGTCGCCCAACTGCGACGGGCCATGCAGACCCGGCCGACCATCGACCTGGCCCGCGGCATGTTGATGGCCTCCTTCAGTCTGAGTCCCGAGGCCGCCTGGGATGTGCTGGTCACGGCCTCACAGAACACCAACACCAAGCTGTACCGGCTGGCCGGAGACCTGGTGAACACCACTCAGGGCACCGAGTTGCCCCCGGCGGTACAGCAACAGCTCAGGGCCGCCGTCGCCAAGGCCAGGGCAGCACCGGCGGCGCCGCCCCCGCAGCCCGGACCACCGGAGCTGCAGAACACCGCATCGGAACCGCTCAGCACCCAGCCCGATTCCTAGCTGCCCTCGATTGGCCAATTGGCTGCCCTCCACTCGGTTCCGGCTTCCGCTGGTACCGAGTGGAGGGCGGGCCGAGGACAGCGGCCTCACCCGTCACCGGCTCGCGGTCACACGTCCCAAGTGACCGGAAGGCTCTTCACTCCGAAGATGTCCGCGGTCTCCGGGCGCAGGCTGACCTCTTCGGCCGGTACGGCCAGGCGCAGTGTGGGGAAGCGCTGGACCAGGGCGGTGAGCGCGACCCGCATTTCGACGCGGGCCAGCTGCTGGCCCAGGCACTGGTGGATGCCGTGGCCGAAGGCCAGATGTCCGCCGTCCTGCCTCTGCAGGTCGAGCCGGTGAGGGTCGGCGAAGCGCTCGGGGTCACGGTTGGCGGTGTGGTACGACAGGATGACGGGCGAGCCGGCCTCGATGGTCCGGCCGCCCAACTCGACGTCCTCCAGCGCCGTCCGCATGAACGTCTTGGCGACGCTCAGATACCGCAGCAACTCCTCCACGGCCCGGTCGGCGAGCGCGGGATCGGCGCGCAGCGCGGCCAGTTGCGCCGGGTTCTGCAGCAGCGCGAAGGTACCCAGCGCCAGCATGTTGGCCGTGGTGTCGAACCCGGCCGCCAGCAGAATCAGGGCGATCCCCTTCAACTCCTCATCGTTCAGATCGCTGTCGGTGAGGTCGCTGAGCACGTCGTCGGTGGGGTGCGCGCGCTTGGCGGCCACCAGCTCCGCGAGGTAGTTCTGGGTCGCGGTGTACGCCGCTATCAGCTCCTCGTCGCTCGTCTCCCCGTCCATGAACGACTCGACGTTCTCCTGGAAGGAGCCCCGGTCCTCGTACGGCACCCCCAGCAGCTCGCAGATGATGATGGCGGGGATGGGCTTGGCGAACGCGGTCACCAGGTCCGCCGGCGGCCCGGCCTTCTCCATGGCGTCCAGGCAGTCGGCGGTGATCTGCTCGACGCGGTCGGTGAGCAGTCGCATCCGCCGTACGGTGAACTTGCCCATCAGCGGCTTGCGATAGCGCCTGTGCTGCGGGTCGTCCATGAGGAGGAATTCGCCGGGCGGCGCCGGAGGTACCTCGATGTCGCCGTAGTCGATGGTCGGGTGGTACCGCATGAGCTCTTTGCGCGAGCTGAACCGTGAATCGGCCAGCACCGACCTGACCAGGTCGAATCCGGTGATCAGCCAACCGGGCTTTCCGCCGGGGAAGGTGTAGCGGCTGATGGGGCTGTGCCGGCGGGCCTCGATCAGCTCTGCCGGCGGGTCGAAAGGGCAGCCGGACTGACGCGTCGTCGGCAGCGTCGTGACGGTGTGCAGGGATTCCCCCATGGCCATTCCTCATCTCGCGATAGGACGTGTTTGGCTCGATCCGAAAGCTACGTTGCATTCAGCATCGCGTCAATTGAATGAATGCCATACACCCAGGTGAGAGGCGGGAAATTGATGCAATGACCCTGAGCTCGAATGCAACGCTTCGTTGCAATGAATGACGGCGAAGGCAATACTGACGGCATGCCAGGAGGACGATTGACCCAGCAGGACCGCCAGCGCATCGCGGCCGGACTCGCCGACGGGCTCTCCTACGCCGAGATCGCCAGGCGGCTCGACCGTACGACCTCGACGATCAGCCGGGAGGTCGCACGCAACGGCGGCCCCGGCGGCTACCGGCCCCAGCAGGCGCACCAAGCGACGGTCCAGCGGGCGCGGCGTGGCACACCGGCACCCGCACGTGCGGCCAGTGCGCCGAGCGGCACGGCGGAAGAGGAGATCATCGAGCTGGCGGTCAGGTCGGGGCTGCCGCGGATGACGGCGCGCGTGCACGTCGACCTGTTGCTGTCCGAGGACGGCAGGCGCACGGCAGCCGAGCTGGCCCGCCGGCTCAACATCAGCCCGGCCTCCGTCTCCGTTGCCGTCAACTTCCTGGTCCAGCACGGGTATGTCCGGCGCGAGCGCGATCCGCAGCGGCGTCGCGACGTCTATGTGGTCGACGACGACGCCTGGTACAACTCCGTCGTGATCAGCTCACGGCAGACGCTCGAGTCGGCGCGGGCCGCGATGGCGGCGGCGGAGAGGTTCGGGCCCGACAGCCCCGTGGGGCAGCGGCTGGCCAAGGGAGGCACGTTCCTGGAACGGGTCGTCCTGGACATGAGGGAGTCGGCCGACCGCTGGCGCACGCTCCTGACGTGAGGGATCCCGGCCGAATCACTCCACTCGGACACCCTCCGGCCGCCCTCGGCCGGGTCATACGTGCGCGAGAAGGCTGTCCAACGGCCGGGGAACGCGCTCCGGATCCAGGTGCGCGACCAGCGCCTGCGCGTAGAGCGCCTTGCGGCCGCTGTGCGTGCCCATGAAGCGCCGCAGTTGGTGTTCCACGGGCCGTTCCCGCTGCGCCGGCTGGCCCTGAAAGATGCGGAAGGGGCGCATCTCGCCCTGGGCGTCGATGACTTGCTGCACGCCGTCGGCCCCGAGAGCGCGGATCAGCTCGTCCTCCAGGTCGGCGACGCACACATGGAACCCGAGTGCCTCCAGTCCGGCGTGCGTGAGACCGGACCCGAGCCCGACCCGCTCCAGATGACGCCGGAAATGCCGCTCCTCGCCGATGTCGCAGAGACCGGCCAGCGGGAGGCCGAGTCCCGGAGGACCGCACACGTCCAGGAAGCGTCCGATGCTCGTCGCACCTCCCAGCGGTACTACCGCGACGCCCTCCGCACCAAGATCGCGACCGTAGCGCGTGGCCAGCGCTTCGAGCGCGACCTGATCACTGCTCCCCTCGACGAGCACGACCGTCCGCACACCGCCGGCCAGCTCCCGCGCCGCCGCGGCTGCCGCGCCCGCCCCCGCTCCGCCGGCCGCCCACGCGACCAGCGCCAGGCGGAATCGCCTCAACTCGTCCACGAGACCTCGCTTCCCGCCGCCATCGTGGCACGGCCGAGATCCCGTACGCAGCACGTTTTCCGGGAGCGCTGACACGAAAAACCGGAGGAGATCCGGCTTCGGATGAACAGTTTCGAACAGCTTCGAGCGGACAGCTTCGGATGAACGGCTTCGGGCGGTGGGGACAAGAAGGCCCCCGACCTGTGGTCGGGGGCCTCTCTCAAGTAGCGGGGACAGGATTTGAACCTGCGACCTCTGGGTTATGAGCCCAGCGAGCTACCGAGCTGCTCCACCCCGCGTCGGTGAACCTCACTCTACGCCATGTTTCACCGCATCGACGCATGCGACGGCCGTGGGCCGCTCGCGATGCCGCCGGCGGGCGCTCGCAGCCCTGCGTCCCGGGAGTGCACCCCATGCCCCCGGAACCGTCCTGGGGAGTCACGCTTCACGCACCCGGATGAGGAGCAAAAGGCCCTGAAGCTGTTCACCGAGCGGATCAGGCGCATACTGGTGGCAATGACAAAGCCAGCCGCGCTGAAGCGCCATTTGCCTACCAGCCCCTTCAAGGCCCCGGATACGCTGCCTCTCAAGCAGTTTGCCGTGGGCGATCGGGTCACCCACGACGTGTACGGCCTCGGCCGCGTGATCGGCATCGAGGACGGGATCGCGGTTCTTGTGGATTTCACCTCCGCACAAGAGCGGATCATGAGTCCGTACGCCAAGATGAGCAAGCTGTAAGACCGCTGTGCCCGGTCACGGCGCACTGGTCCCCACCATGTCCATGTCACGAATGGGAGACCTCTCATCGACCTGACCTCGCTGTTCTCCGCTCCGGAAGGGGCGCCCCGCCGCGCCACTCCAGCATCGCTGCCTCCGACGACGAACCCCTTCCAGGTCCCGGACTTCGAGGAGAGCGAGACCTTCCCGCTCACGGATGTGCAGGACGAAACCTGACGGGCAATCAACCCACAGGCCGACAGCCTTGGTGAGCAGCGCGTACCACCAGCTTCCCCTCGCCCCCGGTGCGCAACCGGGGGCGAACGGACTATCGCCCGCTGGGGAGGATCTCCAGGGTGACGGCGGAGTAGAGGCTGCTGACCGACCCGGCTCCGAGTGTGCATTTCGTGATGTCGACGGAGGGCGCAACGTTCTGTTGTAAGACGGCTTGGCCCTTGAACAAGCCCTCGGTGACGGTCCCGGTCAGAGTGAGGGTGAAGAGCGCGCCCGCGACGTTGGCAACTCGCTTGCCCTTGACAGTGGAGGTCTGGCCGTTGTCCCAGGTGATGGTGAACTTGGCAGTTTCCCTGTCGAGGAGCTGCTGGCAGGACATCCGGCGATTGAACCGAGCCTTGCGGCTACCGGAGGTCACACCCGGGACTGTGGAGACACAGGGGCCGTACTGAGTGCTGACAGTGGCGGTCGTGCTCGCTGGGGTCCGGGTCAGAGGCGGGTCGAAGGTATTGATCTGGCTGCTGCTGGGCGCAGTGCATGTGACGGTGTCGAGGGCGTCGGCGTGGGCTGGGCCGGCGGTCGTCAACGAGCCGGCGAGCAGACTGACGACGCTCAGGACGCCGACGATGAGGTTGCGTGTGCGCACGGTACTCCGTTTCGAGCTGTGGGCAGAGGCGCGAGCAAGGGCGAGTGGTGCAGCAGCGCCGTTGGAGGCGCTTGTCCGAGCCCGCGACTGCTACCTAAGCGGCGTAGGAGGAGCCGAACAACCAGTGCGGCAGAGTCTTGGCGTGAACCGGACACGCCCGACGGGCACTTCGGCGCATCATGCACCCCACGGCCCGGCCACCACTTCTCCCGTCGGGCCGTGCCCGGCTGCCGAACGACCGAGCTTCAGGGGCCGGGCAGCCTTCGAGCGACTGCCCGGCCCCTGATCCCGCATGGGACGACGTCTCGGAGCGTCCGTCAAGCGGCCTGAACGAGTTCGGCGCGGCCGAACAGGATGGCGTAGCCGGACGGGAGTTGGACGAGGATGCGGTCCAGCAGGCTGGGGCCGGCCAGGTGGGCGACGACGCCGAGGACGGAGCCGGCGTCCCAGCGCGTGGTGGCCAGGGTGCCGCCCGTGCGGGCGGCGAGGTCCTTGATGAAGAACCAGCCGGTCAGGGAGTCGGCTTCGGGTATCTGCGAGGTGAAGATCTGCGCGGCCTGGCGGGGCAGGCGGGCGGCGAGTTCGACGCGTTCCTCGCCGGTGATCCGCCGGCCGAGGGCGGCCAGTACGGCGCGGGTGACTTCTTCGGCTCGTTCGCGGGTGGGGTAGGCGCCGTCGTAGCGGACGCGTTCCAGCATCTGTGCGTAGGACAGGGCCGGCGTGGTCGCGGTCTGCTGCGAGGGGGACTGCATCGGTGGACGGGTGCCTTTCTCGGTCAGGGGGTTGTCAAGTGGTAAGGGGATCGTTCCGGCGGCTTTCGGTGAGGGGATGGATCCGGGTGGCGGCCGGCCGGTGACGGGCGGCGTGGCTCAGCGGTTCGATGGGCTGTGTTCAGGAGCCGTGGTCTCCTGGGGACGGCCGAAGAGCAGGTCGTAGCCCGGGGGAAGTTGGAACAGGATGCGGCGGGTGAGCTCCTCGCCGGCCGCGTCCGCGGCGACGCTGAGTACGGCGCTGACATCCCAGGCGGCGGTCTGCTCGGTGGCCCCCTCGATCCACGCCGCGGTGGCGCGCACGAACCGCTCCGCAGAGAGAGGTTCGGCGGCCTGCAGCGGATTCAGCAGAATCAGGGAGAAGGTCTCCGGGAGCCGCGCGGCCAGCTCGGCCCGCACCTCGCCCACCAAGTGCGCACCCAGCAGCGCCAGGACGATGCGCGCCGCCCGATCGGCCTCCGTACGGGTCGGGTACTCGCCGCGTTCTTGGACCTGATCCAGGAACGCTTCCCGCTGCATGACCACCGCGATCCCCTCTTCCGTTCATGGGTCCGTACGCCGTCGTACGTGAGTCGGTACGTGTGTTCTGGGGCGGCGGAGGAGCGGGTGTTGAGGGGCAGATCAACTCGCCCTCCGCCGCCGCGAGGGTGACGTGTCAGAGGGAAGGGTCCATCCCCTGTTGCCGGGAGGGGCCCGTCCTCCGGTGTGACGTCGAGGGTCGGCCTCAGCCGCTGATCTCCTTGCGTCCCGAGCCTGCGCCGATGGAAATCTTGCGCGGCTTGGCGCGCTCGGCGATCGGGATGCGTACGGTGAGGACGCCCGCTTCGTAGTCGGCCCTGATGTTCTCGGTGTCCAGCGAGTCGGCGAGCATCACCTGGCGGGAGAAGACGCCCAGGGGCCGCTCGGAGAGCTCCACCTGGACCTTGTCGCTCTTGGCGATGGGCCGGCGCTCGGCCTTGACCGTGAGCATGTTCCGCTCGACGTCGATGTCGATCGCCTCGGGGTCGACACCGGGCAGGTCGAGGGCGATCACGTACTCCTCGCCCTCGCGGTAGGCATCCATCGGCATCGCCGAGGGCCGCGACCAGGTGCCGGACGGGTTGGTACCGAGGAGCTGCTGGGTGAGCCGGTCCAGCTCACGGAAGGGATCGGTGCGCATCAGCATCGGGAAAACACCTCCGTTTTCGCTCGGGCTGTTCATGCCCATGCGCTGTTACCTGCTTCTCTTGTAGCATGTCATCCGAACGATGACAAGTGAGCACGTCGCCTGAAGGGCGACACCCTTGAGCGGAGGTGACTCATGCCCGCAGACGACCAGAAACCGGTGTCCCCGCCCGCCTCCTTCCCCGCCGCCGCAGCAGCGCTGGAGGCCATCGAGGAGGCCGTACGTACCGCCCAGACGCCGCAGCCCGGCCGGCAGCCCGAGCCCGGAGCCAGCACAGAGCAGGCGCTGGCCGCGCTGTTGCTGCTGCGCCAGCTGCGGGACCAGCTGGCCGGCTGGGAGACGGGGCTGATCGAAATCGCCCGCGAGGCCGGTGCCAGCTGGGCGGACCTCGCCCAACCCCTGGGGGTCGCCAACCGGCAGTCAGCCGAACGCCGCTACCTGCGGCTGCGCCCCGGAGCGCCGGGCACCACCGGCGAAGAGCGCATCCAGGCCACCCGTGATCAGCGCGCCGCCGACCGCACGGTCACCACCTGGGCCCGCAGCAACGCCGCCGACCTGCGCCGGCTCGCCGGAGAGATCACCGCGGTGACCGACCTGCCCGCGGAAGCCCGCACGCCCCTCATTCAGGCGCTGGGCCGCCATGACGTCGCCGCGCTCCTCGGCCCGCTGACCCGCGCCCGCGACCACCTCGCTGCCGGCCACCCCGATCTCGCGGCTCGCGTGGACGCCCTCACCCGCCACACCGACGACCTGCGCCAGGCCAGCAGCGAGCAGCGGCGGCCCGCCCTCTGAGGAGCTGTGGCATATCCCTTGAGTTTCCTGCTACGCACCGAAAACGATGCCGTGGTGGCTCCACACATCGGAGCCACCACGGCTGCCTGGCAGAAGTGCGATCAGGGATGCGAAGACCCTGGTAGCCGTGTCCGAGCCTGCGTCGGCAAGGCAGGATGCCCGTGGCGCCGGTACGGCCGCTCGGCTTCAACGCCGTCGCCCTCCTGGCCCCGTCCGGTCCCTCGGAACGCTGTTCCAGTTCCGCTCGAACTCTTCAAACGACCAGTCTGCTCTGGGCGTTCAGACCGTGAAGGCGGTCCAGCCGACGGTCTCCGTGGTGTGCTTGCCGTCAGCCGAGATACCCCCGCCGTAGATCTCATTGAAACGAATCTTGAATCCCGTGTTCGTCACGTCGTGCAGCCTGACCCCGGGGGTCTCGGGCCCGTTGAAGGTCTGCACCGTGACCTGAATGATCACGTCCGATCCTGCGGGGAAGGGGGTGGGGAAGTTGACTTGCTTGAAGGTGTCGGTCTTCCCTCCCCTTGTCTCGGTGGAGTGTGACGAGTCCAGGTTCAGCTTGCCGCTCTGGGTCATGCTCATCGCGTTACTCCTCTCTCGCGTGCCTGTCGGCAGGCCGGTCGGCCGCCCCGACGGCCACTACGCGGGGAATGAGTCAAGCACCGCACCAGCAACCCAGAAAGACTGCTTTCGCGACACTTCCTGCGAAAAGCCCAGGACATCCGAAAATACGCAGGATTTCGTACCTTCGGCGCGAGATGGGGCGCAGAGCGAGCGCTGTCATACGGCCGAACTGCCCTGCAGTTACACAACGTTATAGATCAGGGGATATGGCACAGCTTCTGAGGAGCCGGCCGGGGCACCGGCGGTGCGGCTCACCCGGACGAGTGAGCCTGAGCAGGGCGCGGAGTCAGGCGTCGGTGGTCGAGGCGCGGAGTCAGGCGTCGGTGGTCGAGGCGCGGGGTCAGGCGTCGGTGGTGCGGTGGGACTGCGAGCCGGAGCGGCGCAATTCCTCATTGATGCGCTGGGCCTCTTCGAGCTGGTCTTCGAGGATGACAATGCGGCAGGCCGCCTCGACGGGAGTGCCCTGGTCGACCAGTTCGCGGGCGCGGGCGGCGATGCGCAGCTGGTAGCGCGAGTACCGGCGGTGGCCGCCCTCGGAGCGGAGCGGGGTGATCAGGCGGGCTTTGCCTATCGCCCGCAGGAAGGCGGGGGTGGTGCCGAGGAGTTCGGCGGCGCGGCCCATCGTGTAGGCGGGGTAGTCGTCGTCATCGAGACGGTCGAGCGGATTGTCTGCTGTCATCTGCACCTCGTTGCGGTCATACGTCGTTGCGGTCATACGTCGAGGGGCCCTGGTGTCGTACGACACCAGGGCCCCGAGGGATTTCAACACCATCTGCCGGCTTACAGCTGCGCCGGCCTTCTCGTTCCGCGTCTCCGCCTGGGAGGCCGGAGGCGCGGGGATCGCGGATGCGTGACCGGGGACCACCTTCCAATCCGGGGCCTTGCGGTACCCGGGCGGTGATGCTTCCTCGCCCGGGCGATCCTGATGGCGTCTGCCTCCTTCTTTCCGGACTTCTGCTTCGTACTGCTGGATGGAACGTGCGGTACTGCTTCGCGGCCCCTGATGGGCCGCCGGCCCGGCAGTCAGTGACGGAGCCCTTCCAGCCTTCCGGCTCCCTCACTCCACTGCCGTGCCGTTGTTCATCGGACCTGCGTGCGCGGCAGTTCGTCCCCTGCCGCGCCTCACTCGACCTCGTGGCTACGGACAGAACGGTAGCCCCGCGACCCGCCCATGTCTACCCTCGCCACGACAGATTTCCTGCAATGGGGTGACGCCCATTTCTGCCGGTGTTCGGTGCCGGAAATCTGTTCCCAGCAGAGTCAGCAGCAGGGCCAGCGGAGGGCCAGCAGGGCTGGGGCGCCTGGGGCCCGACGGAGCGGGCCGCCATTCACGGCGACGGATGGCACCACTAGACACCTCCGGTGCCACCTCATGGCACCACTATGACTCAGCTAGACGTCAGCACGTTTCCGCTGGTCAGGGCCTTGGGATCGATTGACGCCTCAGAGGTGTCACCGTAAGACTTGCGCGTGGCGCCACTGTGGTGCCACTATGGCGTCATGGACCTCACCCCGTATGTCGACACCCTCCGCCGCGAACTCGCGGTGGCCGCCGAAGCCGGCGGTGACGAAGCCCGCGAGCTGGCCGAGAGGCTCACCGCTCCCCTGGAGTCGGCTGCCCGGCTGACCATGCTCAATGCGCTCTCCGCCGCGGCGGACGAGATCACTCGCGAACTCGCCCCCGGCTCGGTCGACGTACGGCTGCGCGGGCTCGACCCCGACTTCGTGGTGACGCCGCCGCCCACCGACGGCGGCACCCCCGCGGAGCCGGCCGCGCCCGCCGAACCGCTCAAGGCCCCGGCCGACGGCGACGAGGGCGGCACCGCCCGCGTCAACCTGCGCCTGCCGGCCCACCTCAAGGCCCGCGCCGAGGAGGCCGCGGCCCGCGAGGGCCTGTCGGTCAACGCGTGGCTGGTACGCGCGGTGTCGGCAGCGGTCGACGGCGGCGCCCGGCCGCGCACGACGGAGAAGACCCAGACCTTCGGACAGAGCTTCACGGGCTGGGTGCGCTAGCCGCGCCCCCGTCCGTACCACTTCGCCCACTTCACCCACACCACGTCCCACCAGCGGGGACGCCCTGAAGACTCAAGAGGACGGGACAGCCATGCCTACTTTCGACACTCCCGAAGCGATCTCGGCCACCGCGCATGTGGAGGCCGGTTCCATCCAGTTCACCGCGGGCGACCGTCTCGACACGGTCGTCGAGGTGCGGCCCCGCGACCCGAAGAAGGACCTGGACGTGCGGACGGCCGACCAGACCGAGGTCACGTACGCGAGTGGCGTACTGACCGTCAGGACGCCCAAGCCCAACCTGTTCGGCCTCGGTCGCATCGGAACCGTCGATGTGACGGTCGAACTGCCCACGGGTTCGCGCATCGACACGACCGGCGCCTGGGCGCAGGTGCTCGGCGAGGGCCGGCTCGGCGAAGTACGCGTGAAGACCTCCTCCGGCGACGTCCGCCTCGACACCACCGGCCCGCTGCAGTTGACCGCGTCGCACGGTTCCATCACCGTGGACCGGGTCGAGGGCACGGCCGAGATCACCACCAGCACCGGCAGCCTGCGCGTCGGCCTCCTCGACGGCCCCGCCGTCCTGAAGAACTCGCATGGCACCACGACCGTCGGCGCCGCGACCGGCGAGCTGCGGGTGAACAATGCCAACGGCGACATCGAGATCCGGCGTGCCGAGGATTCGGTCACCGCCACGACCGCCCACGGCACCGTGCGGGTGGACGAAGTGGCCGGCGGCACCGTCCAGTTGGAGACCTCATACGGCGCCATCGACGTCGGCGTCCGCGAGGGTACGGCCGCCTGGCTCGACGTCCGCTCGAGCTCGGGTCAGGTACGCAACGCGCTCACCGCGTCCGAGGGCCCGGAGACGGCCGAGGACACCGTCAAGATCCGCGCCCGCACCCGGTACGGCAACATCGACATCCGCCGCGCCAAGGCGTGACCTCTGGAGTACTGGTCGCAACTCGTCGCCCACTCCCCCAGCGCCTTTGGCCACCTCAGCCGCTTCAGTCCTCAGTCTTCAGCCTTCAGCCTTCGAACGGGAGGGCCCATGCCTTCTTTTGTCATGCCCACATCCAGACAGGATGACGGTCATCCGTCACCGGCCGCCGCCATCTCCGCTCTCGGTCTGCGCAAGTCGTACGGCGACAAGACCGTCCTGGACGGCATCGATCTGCACATCCCGGCCGGGTCCGTGTTCGCGCTGCTCGGACCCAACGGCGCCGGCAAGACCACCGCCGTGAAGATCCTGTCCACACTCATCACCGCCGACGGCGGGCAGGCCCAGGTCGCGGGGCACGACCTCGCCACCTCACCGGACGGGGTACGTGCCGCGATCGGCGTCACCGGACAGTTCTCCGCCGTCGACGGGCTGATCACCGGGGAGGAGAACATGCTTCTCATGGCGGACCTGCACCACCTCTCCAAGCGCGAGGGGCAGCGGGTCACCGCCGAGCTGCTGGAGCGGTTCGACCTCCTCGACGCCGCCAAGAAGCCTGCTCAGAGCTACTCCGGCGGCATGAAGCGCCGCCTGGACATCGCCATGACCCTGGTCGGCAACCCGCGGATCATCTTCCTCGACGAACCGACCACCGGCCTCGACCCGCGCAGCCGCCACAACATGTGGCAGATCATCCGCGAGCTCGTCACGGGCGGCGTCACCGTCTTCCTCACCACCCAGTACCTGGAGGAGGCCGACGAGCTCGCCGACCGTATCGCGGTACTGAACGACGGGAAGATCGCCGCCGAGGGGAGCGCCGAGGAGCTGAAGCGGCTCATCCCCGGCGGCCACATACGGCTCCGCTTCACCGATCCGGCCGCGTACCAGAACGCCGCCCTCGCGCTGCGTGAGGCCACCACGGACGACGAGGCGCTCACACTGCAGATCCCCAGCGACGGCAGCCAGCGCGAGCTGCGTTCCCTCCTCGACCGGCTGGACTCGGCCGGCATCGAGGCGGACGAGCTGACCGTGCACACGCCCGACCTCGACGACGTGTTCTTCGCCCTGACCGGCGCCGGCGCGCCCGGCCGGACCGACCAGCCCAAGGAGGACGTCCGATGAGCTCCCTCTCCCTCGCCGTGCGCGACTCGTCCACGATGCTGCGGCGCAACCTGCTGCACGCGCGGCGCTACCCGTCCCTGACGCTGAATTTGCTGCTCACGCCCGTCATACTGCTGCTGCTCTTCGTCTACATCTTCGGTGATGTGATGAGCGCCGGCATCGGGGCCGGCGGGGCGGACCGGACCAGGTACCTCGCGTATCTCGTCCCGGGCATCCTGCTGCTGACCATCGGCGGCACCACGATCGGCAGCGCGGTGTCCGTCGCCACCGATATGAACGAGGGCATCATCGCCCGCTTCCGTACGATGGCGATCCACCGCGGGTCGGTGCTCGTCGGGCATGTCATCGGCAGCGTGCTGCAGTGTGTGATGAGCGTGGTACTCGTCGGGGCCGTCGCGGTGGCCATCGGGTTCCGGGCCACGGATGCCACTGCCGTGGACTGGCTCCTGGCGTTGGGGCTGCTCGCGCTCGTCGCCCTGGCGCTCACCTGGATCGCCGTCGGGATGGGCCTGTCCAGCCCGAACGCCGAGGCGGCCAGCAACAACGCCATGCCACTGATGATCCTGCCGTTCCTCTCCAGCGCCTTCGTGCCCATTGACGCGATGCCGGGCTGGTTCCAGCCGATCGCCGAATACCAGCCCTTCACCCCGGCCATCGAAACCCTGCGCGGCCTGCTGCTGGGTACGGAGATCGGCCACAACGGGTGGCTGGCCGTCGCCTGGTGCGTGGGACTGGCCCTGCTCGGCTACTTCTGGTCGACGTCACTGTTCAACCGCGACCCGAAGTAGCGGGAGAAGCGCGGCCGAGCTGCACGTCAAGAGGCGGGCCCCGGGCCGGGGCGCACGCGTTCCGGACCGAGTCCGGCAGCACCGGCCTCGGGGCTCAGTCCTCTCGCCAGGCGAGCTTGATGAGCTGGTTCTTGGCTTCTTCGGCGACTTCGTGGTCGGCGACGACGTCATAGCGGGCCGCGACGATCTGGCTCCGGGAAGCGAAGTCTCGGCGTCCACCGGTCATGGCGTGGCTCGCGAGGCCGAACACCGTGCCGAAAACCGCTCCGTAGGCAACAGCGCTGAGTACCAGCGTCAGAACGCCATGGCGGCCGGCGGCGAACACCGACAACAGCAGACCGATCAGCAGGCCGAACCAGGCACCGGTGCCTGCCCCGGCCAGAGCGGCCCGGCCGAGGGTGAGTCGCCCCAGCACGGTTTCGACCATGCGCAGGTCCGAACCGATGATCGCAGTGTGTTGCACCGGGAACTTGTTGTCCGAGAGAAAATCGACCGCGCGTTGGGCACCTTCGTACGTCGGGTACGAGCCCACGACCGGCCTGTCGACCCCGGCGAGGGAGGAACGTTGCTCAGTCATCCGGGTCTCCCTTCTGGCAGGAGCGTCGCCACTCCGCGCCTCAAGTGTCACCACTCCGCGCCTCAAGCGTCGCCACTTCGCGCCTCAACGGACGGTCTCGCGACGGCCGGTTGCTACTCCTTGCCGCCGAGAGTGACACGGCGCCGCTTGGACGAACCCGACTTGGGCAGGCGGACCCGCAGGATGCCATCCGTCAGCTCAGCCTCGGCCCGCTCGCTGTCGACGCCACCTGGCAGACTGGTGCGGTAGAAGAACCTGCCGGTGCGGCGCGACAGTGTCTGCCCCTGCTGCTCTTCGGAGATCTCTCCCGTGATCTGCAGCTCGTTGTCGTCCACCTCTATGTTCACGTTCTGCTCAGGAATGCCCGGAAGTTCGGCTCGCACCACGTAGGCGTCGTCGAGCTCTTCCTCCTCGACTGCCGGCATCCAGGTGCCCTCGCGGCCGACGGGGCTCACGGTTCGCCCGAAGAGCTGGCCCATCTGGTTCCACAGATTCTCGAATTCGGCGAAAGGATCCCAGGCGGACAGCCCTGCTCCTTGTCGCTGCTCCGGACCACCGCCGGGACGCCGCATCGGAAAATTCATCGCTTCTCCTCATGCCACTGGGGGAGGCCGCGACCGTCTTCGCCAGGGCAGCGAACGCGGCCGGAAGGCCGTTGCAGTGCGGGTATCCCTGCGGGGCATGACCACTCCGCACAGATCCGGCCACGCCCGTTCACAGATCCGGGTGCTTCGTCGCCACGTGGTAGTAGCCCGAGTGGAACACCAGAGGAGCGCCGCCATCGGCCTCGTACTGTTCGACCTCGCCGAGGAAGATGATGTGGTCGCCGGCGTCGACGCGTTGGACGGTGCGGCATTGGAAGCGGGCGACCGCGCCGTCGAGGAGAGGCGTGCCGGCGATGCCGGGAGTGGTGGGGGTGCCGCGGAATTTGTCGTCGGCCGGGGTGGCGAACTGACGGGAGAGGTGGTGCTGGTCGGCGGCCAGTACGTGGACGGCGAAGTGCGAGGCGTCGGTGAAGTCCGGGAGGCTCGGCGCGTTTTTGCCGGGGCACCACAGGACGAGGGGCGGGTCCAGGGAGACGGAGGTGAAGGAGTTCGCGGTCATGCCGACGTTACGGCCGTCGGGGGCACGGGCCGTCACCACGGTCACGCCGGTGGCGTACTGGCCCAGCGCGCGGCGCAGCTCGCGGCCGTCGAAACGGGCGGCGTGCTGGGCGCGCTTCTCGGCGAGGAAGCGGTGCGCCTCGGCCTCCTCGAACCACCAGCGGTAGAGGGTGCGCGGGTCGTCGAATCCTGCGGCGAGGGCGCCGGCGACCGAGGGTATTTCGGCTGCCGCGGTGAGGAGTTCGCGGTGGTGGGGGCTCAGGTCGGCCAGGAGGGAGTTGGTCCAGCCGACGGCCCATTGTGCCCAGCCGCGCCAGAAGTTGTCGGAGGTGCGCTGCATCCACTGCGGGGTGAATTCGGCGGTGCCGTGGCGGAGGATGCTGTCGAGGTAGTGGGCCGCGGCCTGGGCCGCGTTGTTCGAACCCTGGCCGGTGATCGGGTCGTTGAGTACGACGGCGTCGGCCATGCCGAGGACGTGCCGGCCGGAGGCGAGGCGGGCGACGGGGTGGCGGACGGTCGGGGTGATCCGGCCGCGCAACACACCACCTGCGTCCGTGAGTTGGGCGTGCCGGCAGCGCTCGTATTCGTCGGTGAAGAACCGGTGGAGGATTTCCATCGAGCGGGCGAGGTGGGCCTCGGGGGTGCGGATGTCGTCCCAGCAGTCCATCGGGCCGCCGGGGACGCCCTCGAAGACCATGATGTCGCAGGGTCCGGTGGTGGTGAGGGCCGGGAAGGAGAAGTATTCGCCGACGCCGGGGACCATGCGGTAGTGGACGGCGGCCTCCCCCTCCCGCGGCGCCGTTCCCGTGACGTACGTCAGGGCCAGCGCGCGGCGCGGCCGGTCGTACGGGGAGAGTTCGGCGTTGCGCGGGAAGAGCCGGCTCAGTTCGCCCTTGCCGGTGGAGACCACGACGAGATCATGCGTACGGGCGTACCACTCGAGGTCGTTGACGCCCGCCTCGTGCAGCACGATCTCGCCGCGGCCGCCCTCCGCGAACTGCTCTATCCAGGCAGCACACTTGACCCGCTGGTCGACGGAGTGCGCGGGCCCCTCCAGCGGTGCACGCCAGGAGACTTCCGGAGTGCCGTGCGGACCGATGAGAGAGAGCGCGATGCCGGTGATGTCCGGGGCCCGGTCCTCCCAGTGGTGCAGGCCGAGTTCGCGCTCGCTCTGCAGCGCGGTGTCGAACATGCACTGACTGGACATGACCGGGCCGCGACGGATTTCGTCGGGGCCGCGGTCGGTGACCAGGGTGACGTCATAGCCGTGCGCCTGGAGTCCCAGGGCGAGTTGGGCACCCGCCTGCCCGGCGCCGATCACCGCGATCCTTCTCATGGTCCTGCTGTCCTGCTCTCGTTACGTTACGTACGTGCTAGCACTGACGCGCCGTCAGAGTGCCGATGCCGACGGGCGCTCAGGCACTGACCTCGGCCAGGTAGTTCTTCGCGGCGGCCGGGTCCATGAACCAGTGGAAGAAGTCGCGCGGGTCGTCGAAGCCGTTGGCGAAGCGGGCGGCGATACGGGGGTTGGCGCTCGCCGCGCCGAAGAGCTCCAGGACGTGCTGCGGCGGGGCGCCGAGCATCGCGTTGGTCCAGGTCGTGGCGGACTGGACGTTGTCCCAGAAGCGGCCGAAGGCCAGCTGCATGAACGCCGCGTCGTACGGGTGCTCGCCGTGGTCCAGGATGGTGGCGAGGTAGGAGGCCGCGCACTTCGAGGCGTTGTTGGAGCCCTGTCCGGTGATCGGGTCGTTGAGAACGACGACGTCCGCGAGGCCGAGCACCTGCGCGCCCGAGGGCAGCGTGGCGACGGGCTTGCGGACGGTCGGCGCGAAGCGGCCCGCGAGGGTGCCGTTCTGGTCGGTGAGCGTGACATTGGCGCAGCGCTCGGCCTCCCACGGGACGTACGTCCGCAGCAGCTCCTGGAACTTCGCCAGCTGCTGGTCGGGGGTGAGCCCGTCGAGGCAGTCGAGCGGGCCGCCCGGGATGCCCTCGAAGAACATGATGTCGCAGGGGCCGCTGGTGGTGAGGCTGGGCATGGTGAAGTACTCGCCCACGCCGGGGATGACGTTGAAGCTGACGCCGAGGCGGTCGGGCAGCGGCGCCATGCCGTTGACGTACGCCAGGGCCAGCGCGCGCTGCGGAGCGCCGTACGGGGAACGCTCGGCGTCCCGCTCGAAGAGCCCGGCGATCTCGCCCTTGCCGGCCGCGACGATCACCAGGTCGGACTCGGCGGCGTAGCGCTCCAGGTCCGCGATGCCGGCCTCGCGGATGTCCAGACGGCCGCCGCGGCGCGCGAACTCACCCATCCAGATCGGCATCTTGACGCGCTGGTCGACCGAGCGGGCGGTGGCCTCGAGGCGGGCGTCGAAGGAGAGCGCCCGGCCGCCCTGGCCGTCGGCGATGTTCACGCCGAGCCCGGCGATGGGCGGGCAGGCGTTGCCCCAGAAGTCGAGGCCGAGGTTGCGCTCGTGGGCCAGCGCGGTGCCGAACATGGCCTGGCTGGACATGACCCGGCCCTCGCGGATCTGGTCTCCGGTGCGGTTGGACACGATCGTGACGTCGTAACCGTGGTCGAGCAGGCCGATACCGAGCTGGAGGCCGGCCTGGCCGGCTCCGACGATGGTGATCTTGCGCATGAGGGGGACCTCCGGGGGGTCGGATTGTGCGGTTGTGAGTGGTGCCATGCTGTGTAGTGCTGTCCTGTGCAGCGCTGCGTAATGCCGTGCAGTGCCGTGCAGTGCCGTGCGCCGGTTCGGTGTTCCGGGGACGTGGCGGCGTCAACGAGTGGGGGTGCGGTGATGCGGAATGCGGCTGCCCGCCGGAGGGGGGATCCGGCGGGCAGCCGCGGGAAGCCGGGTGACCCGTACGACCGGGGGATGGGTCCTGGGTCACCCGGCGGGCTGAAGGGGCCCGGCGGACCCGGCGAGCCGGGGCAGCGGAGGCAAGGGCTGTCTGCTGGGCGTGGCTCCGCCCGTGACGAGCGCAGTCCGGCCCGGCACTCCCTGCATCGTTGATTCCCTGGTTTCTTCTCGGGTCCGCAGCGGTCGGGGATCAACTTTGGTATGGCAAGATCATCTGCGCTATCCGGATCACGCGGGTCGCTGTCCCGATCGCGCGCCTCGGCGGTGGAGATTTAGGTGGAGGTTTACATGGCCGCTGAAGAGCTCCCTCTCGCAAATCACCAGCAGTTCCACACAGCGGACATTTGGGAGGCGCGGGCCGAGGTCGGCCGCGCCTTCTGCCCGCATGACCTGCGCATCACGCAGCGCTCGGCGACGCTCGACGCCCGGCTGCACGGCGCACCCTTTGACCGGACGGGCCTGTATTACCTCGATTACGGAACGGAAGTCCGGATCACACCGGGCGACCTGGAGAGCTTTTTCCTCGTCCAGATCCCGCTCGCCGGTTACGCCGAAATCACCTGCGGCCGCGAAGAGATCATTTCCTCCCCCGAACTCGCTTCTGTCCCCTCTCCCACCGGAAAGCTGGATATGCGCTGGGGTGGCGGCAATCCGCAACTGATCGTGTGGTTCGACCGATCGTCGCTGGAATCGCACCTGGGCAGTCTGCTCGGCCGCACCGTGCGCCGCCCGATCGTCTTCTCGCTCGGCATGAACCTCACCACACCGGACTCCCGCTCCTGGCTCAACATCGTCGACCTCATGCGCCGGGAGGCGGAGGGGCCCGGCGGCATGACAAGCCAGCCCATCGTGACAAAACAGCTCGAATCACTCCTCATGACCCAGCTGTTGATGGCCCAGCCCAACAACTACACGCCGGCACTGCTCGGCGAGCAACCGCGCGTCGCACCGCCTGCGGTCCGCCGCGCCATGGAGATCATCGAGGGGCACGCCGCCGAGCCGCTCACGGTCGCGGAGATCGCGGAATGCGTCGGCGTCGGCGTACGGGCCCTCCAGGAGGGCTTCCGCCGGCACCTCGACACGACACCGATCGCGTACCTGCGCGAGGTCCGCCTGGACCGCGTGCGCAAGGAACTCCTGGCCTCCGACCCGGGCACCACGACCGTCACCACCGTCGCCTCCCGCTGGGGCTTCTTCCATCCGGGCCGCTTCTCCCTCGCGTACCGCGAGCAGTTCGGGGAGTCGCCTTCGGAGACGTTGCGGTCGTAGGAGGCGCTGCTTCGGAGACGTTGCGGTCGTAGGAGGCGCTGCGGTCGTAGGTGGGGGCGGCACGGTGGGGCGGGGCGGTCACCGTTCTGAAGCGTTCCGCTGCCATCCGGTCGTTTTCGTCCCGCGCCGTCGCCGTTGAACAGTGGCTTCCGCTCAGATCACGGCACTGCGTGTCTCCTGCCTCCCTGTCCGCCGCGGAAGCGCCATGCTCCCGGCCTTGCCACGGGTGGCGGGAACGCGGCTCCTCGCCTTCCCCTCAGGTACGCGGTCGCGGTTAGGGTCGGCACCGTCCGGGCCCGGGACAACGCGGAGCAGAGCAACTGCACAGCGCACTGACGTGGGACGAACCGACGTGGGACGCGAGGAAAGGGGCGGCCGATGCCCGAACTCCCGCTCACTGCTCACCGGTTGGCCGGTCGAGCCGCCCATCACCTCCTGGCGGCCTGCGGCTGGCTGACCAGCCCGCGCACCCCGGACGACTACCTCGCACTGGTCGATCCGCTGCTCGGTGCGCGCCACCCGGCGGGACGCGTGACGGCCATCCGGCCGGAGACGGCGGACGCGACCAGTCTGGTCATCACGCCCGGCAGGGGCTGGCACGGGCACCGGGCCGGCCAGTACCTCCCCGTCGGGGTGGAGATCGACGGCGTACAGCACTGGCGTACATACTCCCTGACCTCGCCACCGGGGCGGCCCGGTGGACCGGTGGCGATCACGGTCAAGGCCGCGGACAGCGGGACCGTTTCACCGTATCTGGCGCATCGGATCCGCCGGGGCGCGCTGCTGCGGCTGGGGCCCGCTCAGGGCGCCTTCACACTGCCGGACCCGTTGCCGCGGCGCATGCTGATGGTGACTGCCGGCAGTGGGATCACCCCGGTCATGGGCATTCTTCGTACGCTCATGGCGCGGCGTGCGACGGGCCCGCGCCCCGACGTGCTGCTCGTGCACAGCGCGCCCGGCCCCGCCGATGTCATTTTCCGCACCGAACTCCGTCTTGCGCAGAGCGAGTTGTCGTGGTTCCGGCTCCATGAACACCACACACGACACGGCCCCGCCCGGGCCGGCCGACTCACCCTCGATCACCTGACGCGCCTGTGCCCGGACTGGCGCGAGCGCGAGACCTGGGCCTGCGGCCCGGCCGCCCTGCTCGACGCCCTGGAGGACCACTGGGCGCGGGCGGGAACACCGGACCGGCTGCACGTCGAGCGATTCGCGCTCGCGCCCGTCCCCCGGGCGGACACTTCCCACGCAGCGGCCGACGGGTCGTCCGGTGGCCGCGTCCGCTTCCTGCGGTCGGGCATCGAGGCCGACGCCGATCCGGCGCGTCCCCTGCTGGAGGTCGGCGAGGCCGCCGGTGCGGTCCTGCCGTACGGATGCCGCCGTGGCATCTGCTTCGGCTGCCTCGTCCCGCTGGCGAGAGGACGCGTACGCGATCTGCGCAGCGGTCACACGCACGACGAGCCCGGCCAGTTGATCCAGACCTGCGTCTCGGCCGCCGCGGGAAGCGTCGCCCTCGATGTCTAGTCGGCCTCGCCGGGCAGGCCACGCCCATGGCCTTCCGCTCCGTACGCCGATCCGCCCCTCGATCCACCCTGGATCCGTCCGGCGATCCGTCCACCGTTCCGTCCGCCAATCCGTCCACCGTTCCCTCCGCCGATCCGTCCGTCGACTCCCAGGAGACCGACATGACCGTGACCGTCCCGAATCTCGACCCCGCCGACATCGACGCACTCGGCGCGGAGCTCGACCGGATCCGCACCGAGGTCCTCAGTGAGCTCGGCGCCGACGACGCGCGTTACATCCGTACGGTGATCGCCACCCAGCGCGGCCTGGAGACGGGCGGCCGGGTGGCCCTCGCGGTCTCGCTGTTCCCGCCCGCCTGGGCGGCGGGCACCGCGATGCTCGCCGCGGCGAAGATCCTGGAGAACATGGAGATCGGCCACAACGTCCTGCACGGCCAGTGGGACTGGATGCGCGACCCGGCCATCCACTCGACCACCTGGGAGTGGGACTTCCTCGCGCCCGCCAGGGCGTGGCAGCGCACCCACAACCACCTGCACCACACCTGGACCAATGTCGTCGGCCGGGACCGCGACCTCGGCTACACGATCTTCCGGATGAGCGGCGATCAGCGCTGGCGCCCCGTCCACCTGGCCCAGCCGTTCTACAACCTGGCGCTCGCCCCGGTCTTCGAATGGGGCATCGCCCTGTACGACCTGGAGGCGGACGCCGTCACCGCCGGCCGCAAAACACCGCGCGCCTTCCTGCGCGACGTGGCAGGGCTGGCCGGCAAGGCGGTACGCCAACTCGCCAAGGACTACCTGCTGTTCCCGCTGCTGGCCGGGCCGTCCGCACTCCCCTGCCTGCTGGGCAACCTCGCGGCCAACACCACTCGCAACGTCTGGGCGCACACCATCATCTTCTGCGGCCACTTCCCCGACGGCGTCCAGACCTTCACCGAGGAACAGCTCGACGACGAAACCCGCGCCCAGTGGTACCTGCGCCAGATCCAGGGCTCGGCCAACATCGAGGGCAGCACGCTCTTCCACATCCTCAGTGGCAACCTCAGTCACCAGATCGAACACCACCTTTTCCCGGATCTGCCCAGCAACCGGTACGCGCGGATCGCTCCCACCGTCCGCAAGCTCTGCGAGAAGTACGACCTGCCCTATGCCACGGGCCCCCTCCGCAAGCAGTACGCAGCCACCTGGCGGCGCATCCTGCGCTATGCCCTGCCGGGCGGGTGATCCCGGTGCCGTGACGCGGTGGTGCGGGCGGGCGCTGCTCCGTCGGCGGCGGAGGGCGGGAGAGTACAGTGGCGAGAGAGGGCATCCCGAAAGTCGGCGCCCGTGCCGGCCTCGTTCTCGAAGAACCACAACACCGGGCGCACACGCACTGCGCCTGGGACAGGGTCCATGATGACCACCGAATACTCGCCCTCCGAGCGCAACACTCCGCCGCCGCTCCAGCTGCCGATGCCGTTGCCCGAGCCGTTGCCCAAGCCAATGCGGCACCCCGCTACGGTCTTCGTCAGCGGCGCACCGGACTTTTCCACCGCTCCGCAGTTGCGCGACCGGCTCATGAAGCGTGCGGACGAACCCGGCGCGTCCGTCTACGTCGACCTGTCCGGTGTCACGCACTGCGCGGCGCAGCTCCTGGGAGTACTGATCGCAGCCGACCGCCGGGCCCGCTTCCGTCACCGCCGCCTGTTCATCGTCGCACCGTCCCCCGCCGTCGTATCCGCCTTCGCAGACAGCGGTGTGAGCCGGCTCCTCGCCGTCGTTCCCACTGCCGCCGCGCCGGAGCCGGTAGGCGCCGACGCGGCCTAGATGAGTGGTTCCGATGGGACCAGTGGCCTCGTAGAGCAACCGTCACAGCACCTCCGGCCGCTTCGCCCAGGCCGGCACGAGGCGGTGTTGGATGTTACGAGGGTGACCCGGCCCACCTCTTGTGCCATCTGCCAGTACGGCGTCCGGACGGGGCGGGTGGAGACTTTCTGCCACCACCGCGGCCCGGCGAGCCTCTGCAGCCGGCGGGCCGGTGTGGCCACGTACAGGACGAAGTGCAGAGGGGCAGCACGTGGGCGTGCAGCAGTACGACAAGATCGGTGAGGCATTCGAGGGATTCAAGGCCCTGCCGCTGGCACGTTACGGGGAGGTGCCGAGCTTCCTGGGCATGGTCGGGGACGTGCGCGGCAAGTCGGTTCTCGACGTGGCGTGCGGCACCGGTTTCTACAGCAGGGAGTTCAAACGGCGCGGCGCCGCCGATGTCTTCGGTGTCGACATCTCCGTCGAGATGATCGCCGCCGCGCGGGAGAGCGAGCAGCGTGACCCGCTGGGTGCCCGCTACGAGGTCGGCGACGTGGCCGAACTGCGGCCTCTGGAGCGGAACTTCGACATCGCGGTGGCAGTGCAGTGCCTCAACTACGCCGAGGACATCGCGGCGATGGAGCGGATGTGCCGCAACATCCACCGGAGCCTGGTGCCGGGCGGCGAGTTCTTCGTGCTCGCCCAGAAGCCCGACTACCGGTTCGACTGCGCGTCCCTGGAGAAGTACGGGTTCCGCTGCGAGCCGACCGGCGAGGAAGCCGAGACCGGTCCGCTGGCGCGGGTCACGGCGCTCCTCGACCCGCAGCCGATCAGCATCCTCAGCACGGTCCCGCGCCGCGAGGTCTACGAGCAGTGCCTGCGGACGGCCGGGTTCAGTGCGGTGGAGTGGGTCCCGCTGCAGGTGTCCGAGGCCGGCATCCATGAGTTCGGCGAGGACTTCTGGGCGGACCTCCTCGCACACCCGCCGCTGGTGATGCTGCGCTGCCGTGCCTGAGAGGGGTTCCCGGTCGCCGGGAACCCCTCCGGTCCGACAAGGCGGGCGCGGGTCAGTAGATGTTGGCTTCGACGGCTGGGCCGTCGCCTCGGGTGCTGTTGATCTGGGCACGGAGTGCGATCTCGTCGTAGACGCGGAACTCGCGTACGATGCGGCCGTTCTGGATCAGAAACTGGGAGACGCCGAGCATGGTGATCGGCTGGTCCGTCAGGGGGCCGAATGCGGGGGTGCCGCGGTAGGTGCCGTGCATGGTCCACAGCACGGCCACCCGCAGACCGGCGTAACGCTCGGCGTAGTTGGTCTGGATGTCGCGCACTTCGAAGCGTGCGTCGGGGAACGGGGCGACGGTCGAGAGCAGGTCGGCCTGGTAGCGGTCGGGGCGGATGACGGTCCGGTCGCCGATCGTGTGCAGGAAGAGGTCCCGCACCATGAAGTCGTTGACCTTCTGCAGCCGGCGCTGGGTCCAGACCTCGTCGATGAATTCGAGGACCATCTCGCACTCGGGCCGGTAGTCGTCCGGACGGGGGCCGCTGACGCCTTCCAGAAGTACGTCCTTCGGCGGTGCTTCGAGCATCGAGCCGGTGTAGCCCTGGAAGGTGAGGGCGCGGGCCGCCTCGTCCGGGTCCGAGCCGCGCTGGAGGCAGTCGGCGAGTTCGTCGCGGACGACCCACTCCTCGACCATTCGGCCCCTGCGGTAGCGGCAGTTGGCGACCGTGCGCTTGCGGATGGGGATGATCTTGCCGTTCACGAGGTGCTCGTCGGCGGAGAAGACCAGGTGCGAGCTGAGGAAGGCGTCGTTCCCGCGGGCCTCCCACACCACGTCCTCGGCCTGGCCGATGTGCTGCGGCGTGCTGCCCATCCGCATCGTGCTGCCTTCGATCACACCGTCGCGGCCCACGACGGTGCCGAGGCTCGCGTGGACAATGGAGTCCGGCTCGTAGTTGTCGACGATGTACGACACATCCCGGTCGACCCAGATGCGGTCGGTGACCTCACGGATGAAGTCGTCCGGGTCCTGGTAGGGGAGGTACGCGACGGGGTCCAGTGACATGGGCTTTCCCTTTCATGTGGGGGGGG
>NZ_NHSG01000294.1:0-4397 GCF_020024005.1 Streptomyces purpurogeneiscleroticus | reverse complement strand
CTGGGCGGGCGGGCGGAACGGGTGCCGCGCGGCCGCCGCGGCAGGAAGGCTGCAGAGCCCGCCCTGCCGGGCACGGCACCGGCAGCGGGCCTGGTGGGCGCCGCACCGGCCACGCCGTCGATCCCGGCGCAGGTGTCGTACGAGGTGTCGCCGCTTCCCGGGTACGGCAGCCCGGGTCCCGTGCTGCGCCCCGCGGACACTTCGGCCGCCGTGCTCGCGCTGCCCGTGCCGCGGGTGGACCCCGGCGACCCGAACGCCGGTTTCCTGGCCGGTCTGCTGGCCGCGGCCCCCGCCGAGCTGCTCGGCGCGCTGCGCTCCGCGCCCGCCGACTCCCTGGAGCTGCGGCTGCGCGACCTGCGGGCCCGGCTGGAGATGGCCGACGGGTCAGTGGCTCAACGAGTGCTGCGGGAGATCGAGACCGATCCGCTGGCCGACTGGGCGACGGACTGGCGGGTGGTCTGGTACCGCGGCCTCGTGGCCCTGGCCACGGGTGACAAGGAGACGGCCGCGCTGTCCTTCGACGCGGTGTACGACGCGTTCCCCGGGGAACCCGCGCCCAAGCTCGCGCTGGGCCTCTGCGCCGAGGTGCTGGGCCAGCTGGACAACGCCGCCGAGTACTACCACCTGGTGTGGACCACCGACCACAGCTATGTGAGCGCGGCGTTCGGGCTGGCCCGGGTGCGGCTCGCGGCCGGTGACCGCAGCGGCGCGGTGCGCGCCCTGGAGGCCGTACCGGAGTCCTCGATCCACTACACCGCGGCCCGCATCGCCGCGGTACGGGCCCGGCTCCGGCAGCGCCCGGCAACGGACCCGCTGCTGCCCGACCTGCAGGCCGCGGCCCGGCAGATCGAGCGGCTGGCGGACTTCGGACTGGACGCGCAGCGCCGCGGAACACTGACGACGGAGGTACTGGGCTGCGCGCTGGACTGGGTACTGTCCGGGCGCGCCGGAGAACGGCCGACGCCCGGGGCCGTACCCGTCCTGCTCGGCTGCGAGGTGGACGAGCGCGGGCTGCGCTTCGGCCTGGAGCGGTCCTGCCGGCTGCTCGCCAGGCTGGCTCAGCGCGGTGATGAGAGGATCGAACTGGTGGAGCGGGCCAACCGCTTCCGCCCCAGGACGTGGGTGTGAGATGGCAGTGACAGGTCCTTCCCGGTGCCCGGGATGCACCGAGCCGCTGGAGCCGGGGGACAACTTCTGCGGTGTGTGCGGCGCGGATGTCTCCGCGGCGGCGCCGGATGACGCCGCGGCCGGGGCATACGGTGCGTACGGTGCGGCCGGGGCGTACGGGGCGGCCCCGCCGCCCGCTCCCGAGAAGCGGCTCCCGGACGGTCCGGACGGCTCGGTCGTCCTGGACGGCTCCGGCGGCTCGGGCAGCTCGGGCAGCAGAGCCGGCTCGGACGGCGCGGACGGCGCGGACCCGATGGCGGACGGCCCGGCCGATCCCCGTGAGTCCTTCGCCGCCAAGACCTGCGTGGCGTGCCGGACCGGCAGCGTCGACCAGGACGGCTACTGCGAGCTGTGCGGCCACGCCCAGCCGCGCGAGCGCGACCACTTCGAGCGCGAGCTGGAGCGGGTCGCCGCCGTCAGCGACCGCGGCCACCGCCACCACCGCAACGAGGACTTCTTCGCCGTCGCCGGCACCGCGCTGTCCGACGGCTCCCCCGCGGTGCTCGCCGTGGTCTGCGACGGTGTCTCCTCCGCGACCCGGCCCGACGAGGCGTCGCAGGCCGCCGCCGAGACGGCCGCCGAGTCGCTGCTCGCGGCGCTGCCCCGGGAGGCCCATCCGCAACAGGCCATGCACGACGCGATCCTGGCCGCCGCCAAGTCCGTCGACGCGCTCGCCGAGGAGCCCGACCGCCCGCGCGACCCGTACCGTCAGCAGAACGCCCCGGCCTGCACGCTCGTCGCGGCCGTCGCGGCCGCCGGGGTGCTGACCGTCGGCTGGGTCGGCGACAGCCGCGCGTACTGGATCCCCGACGACCGCACCGCGCCCGGTGCCCGGCTCACCGAGGACGACTCGTGGGCCGCACAGATGGTGGCGAACAACCTGATGTCGGAGGCCGAGGCGTACTCCGACGAACGGGCCCACGCCATCACCGGCTGGCTGGGCGCCGACGCGTACGAACTGCAGCCGCACACCGCCGCGTTCCGGCCGGACCGCCCGGGCGTGGTCGTGGTGTGCACCGACGGCCTGTGGAACTACACGGAGGCGGCGGCCGAACTGGCGGCGCTGCTGCCCCCGGACGCGGGTGAACGCCCGCTGCACAGCGCACGTACCCTCGTGCGCCACGCTCTGGACAGCGGGGGCCACGACAACGTAACAGTGGCCGTGGTGCCGTTCCCGGTCCCCGCGCCCGGGGCAGTATCGGCGTGAGCCACCGCAGCAACGCGTAACACAGTCTGCGCAGTCAGCGCAGGAGAACGGTCCGGCACCTGGGGAGGTGCCGACGGGGGGACGGCCTGGGGTACTTCCGCCCGCCCGCACGCCGACGAGCACGACGGAGCGTCAAGGAGCGGAAGAGATGGCCAACTTCTCGAAGTCCACGGTGCCGCAGTTCTCCGTGGAGGTGTACCAGAACGAGTACCTCCCCGAGGGTGGCCGCGAGGTGAACGCCATCGTCACGGTCACCGCCACTGGCGGCGGCACCTCCGGCGGCCGGCCGCTCGCCGACGCCGCCGGGCAGCCCGCGCCGGGCGGCGCCCCGGACGCCGCCGTGGTCATCATGGTCGACTCCTCCGGCTCGATGGAGTACCCGCCCACCAAGATGCGCAACGCCCGCGACGCCACCGCGGCGGCGATCGACACGCTGCGCGACGGGGTGGCCTTCGCGGTGATCTCCGGCACCCATCAGGCCGCCGAGGTCTACCCGGGCGGCGGCCGCCTCGCCCAGGCATCGCCCGCCACGCGTGCGCTGGCCAAAGACGCGCTGCGGAGGCTGCGTTCGGGCGGCGGCACGGCGATCGGCACGTGGCTGCGGCTGGCCGACCGGCTGCTGTACTCCGCCGACGTGGCCATCCGGCACGGCATCCTGCTCACCGACGGCCGCAACGAACACGAGTCGCCCGAGGACCTGCGGGCCACCCTGGACGCCTGTGCCGGGCGGTTCACCTGCGACGCCCGCGGGGTGGGCACGGACTGGGAGGTCAAGGAGGTCACCGGCGTCGCCTCGGCCCTGCTGGGCAGCGCCGACATCGTCGCCGATCCGGCCGGGCTGACCGCGGACTTCACGCGGATGATGGAGACCGCGATGGGCAAGGAGGTCGCGGACGTGGCCCTGCGGGTGTGGACGCCGCAGGGCGCCGGGATCCGGTTCGTGAAGCAGGTCGCGCCGACGGTCGAGGACCTGACCGGCCGGCGCACCGAGGCCGGGCCGCGGGCCGGCGACTACCCGACCGGCTCGTGGGGCGACGAGTCCCGCGACTACCACGTGTGCGTACGCGTCCCGGACGCCGGCGTCGGCCAGGAGATGCTGGCCGCGCGGGTGGCACTGGTGCTCCCTGCGCCCGGCGGCGGCACGCCCCGGACGCTCGCGCAGGGCCTGGTACGAGCCGTGTGGACGACGGACATGGCCGCATCGACGCAGATCAATCCGCAGGTGGCGCACTACACGGGACAGGCGGAACTGGCCCGGGCCATCCAGTCGGGACTGGATGCCCGTAAGGCCGGGGATGTCGACGGCGCGACCGCCCGGCTGGGCCGGGCCGTGCAACTGGCGAGCGCCTCCGGGAACGAGGACACTGCGAAACTGCTTGCGAAGGTGGTGGACGTCGTGGACGCGGTGACCGGTACTGTGCGGCTGAAGGCGAAGGTCGCGGAAGCGGACGAGATGACGCTCGAAACGCGCTCTACCAAGACAGTTCGCGTCAAAAAGTGACAAACGAGTAACGAGCTAGACGTAAAACCGTTGGAAGACGGTACGGAGGGGGACATACCGACATGCCGACCTGCCCGAACGGCCACCAGTCAGTGGCCGAAGACTGGTGCGAGGTGTGCGGCCACCGCATGGCGGGCACTGTCGCTCCGCCGCCTCCCCCGCCGGCCGGCTTCCCCGGCGCTCCGGCCCAGCAGCCCCCGCAGCAGGGCGGCTACGGCTTCCCGCCGCCGCCCGGCGCGGGCCACACACCCGGGCCCGGCCCCGGCCAGGCCCCGGCCGAGCTGTGCCCGCAGTGCGGCACGCCGCGCGAGGCCATGGCGCCGTTCTGCGAGGGATGCCGGTACAACTTCCTGACGCACTCCTCGACCTCCGCGTCGTACGGGGCGCCCGCGCCGCAGTCCGCGCAGCCGCCCGGCTTCCCGGCCCAGCCCGGCCCGCCGGACCAGTACGAGTACCAGAGCTCGCGGCCCTCGCAGATGAACCGGCCCGCCGAGCCGCTGGGCCCCGGGCAGCAGCCGTTCG